>DAINND010000011.1:0-20457 GCA_036736065.1 Ilumatobacteraceae bacterium | reverse complement strand
CCACAACCTAGCCCGCGAGACCAATTCGTCCCCGGCCAACCGTCATCAGTCGATAGCGTGACAGCCCGTGACCAGAGTGCTCTCGTGCATCCAACCGACCGGCGACGTCCATCTCGGCAACTACCTGGGGGCCCTGCGGAACTGGGTCGTCGGCCAGCACGAAGCCGACGTGTTCCACGGCATCGTCGACCTGCACGCCCTCACGGTCACGGAGGCGCCCGGCGTGGTCGGCACCGCCACCATCGATCTCGCCGCCTGGCTCTTCGCCGTCGGCCTCGACCCCCAGGTCGCAACCGTGTTCGTCCAGAGCCACGTGCCCGAGCACTCCCAGCTCGCGTGGCTCATGGAGTGCACGGTGAGCTTCGGCGAGCTGAGCAGGATGACGCAGTACAAGGACAAGGCCGCCAAGCGGGAAGGTGAGTTCATCTCCGCCGGGTTGTTCACCTATCCCGCGCTGATGGCCGCCGACATCCTCCTCTACGACGCCGCCGAGGTCCCCGTCGGCGACGACCAGCGCCAGCATGGCGAGATCACTCGCGACATCGCCATCCGGTTCAACGGCCGCTTCGGCGAGACCTTCACCCTGCCCCGAGCCGTGCACCCGCGCGCCGGCGCCCGGGTGATGGATCTGCAGGAGCCCACCTCCAAGATGAGCAAGTCGGCAGCCACCGATGCAGGGCTGATCCGGCTCTCCGACGAGCCGGCAGTGATCGCCAAGAAGTTCAAGCGCGCCGTCACCGACAGCGAGTCCGAGGTCCGTTTCGATCGGGCCACCAAGCCGGGTGTCTCGAACCTGCTCGAGATCCTCTCCGCCTGCACCGGCGAGAGCCCTGAGGCCCTCGCCGGGCGCTACACCCAGTACGGGCCGCTCAAGGTCGACACTGGCGACGCTGTCGTGGAGCTGCTCCGACCCATCCAGGTCCGCTACGGCGAGCTGATGGCCGATCGCGCCGAGCTCGGGCGGCTGCTCGCGATCGGGGCCGAACGAGCCCGCACGGTGGCTGCGCCGACACTCCGACGGGACTACGACCACATCGGGCTGTTGCCGGGCTGATCGGTAGCGCGACCTGGGCGGATCACAGGTCGTCGGCACGCCGCAGGTCGGCGGCGGCTGGTCCTTCGCCACGAACGAGCTCGACGGTCTCGAGCGGCGAGCCGGCCGCTGCCAGCCACTCCGCCCCGA
Source organism: Ilumatobacteraceae bacterium (assembly GCA_036736065.1). Lineage (GTDB taxonomy): Bacteria > Actinomycetota > Acidimicrobiia > Acidimicrobiales > Ilumatobacteraceae > VFMC01. The sequence goes on along the minus strand of DAINND010000011.1, from coordinate 19,274 downwards.
TCCGCTCGTGGTCGTGGTAGGCACGCAGGCGCGCCGTGCGCGGCCCGAGCAGTGTGGCTGCCACCCTCCCCCAGGTTCCGAGGCCGCTGTCGAGCTTGCCGACGTCGTGCAGCAGCGACCCGGCGAGCTCCTCACGGGAGACGTCGACGCGCAGGGCGGCGAAGCGCCGGGCGACCTCGATCGAGTGCCGTCGATCGACAGCACTCATCCGGGCCCAGAGCTCGAGCTCGTGCGCCAGGAGCACACCGGCGACCCACTGCTCGTCGGCGGCAGCAGGTGGATGCTTCGACAGCGAGCTGCGGAAGCGTCGCCACAGGTGCCCGGTGCTGCTCATCGGCGCCCCCTCGCCCTCGGGTGCGCAGCACGATAGGCCTGCACCAACCGTTCCTGGCTCACCTTCGTGTAGACCTGCGTGGTCGACACCGACGCGTGGCCCAGCAGCTCCTGCACCACGCGGAGGTCGGCGCCGTGGTCGAGCAGGTGCGTCGCGCACGAATGCCGAAGGACGTGTGGGGACAGGTCACGATCATCGATGCCCGCGGCTCTGCCGTAGCGCTTCACCACCGCCCAGGCGAGTTGCCTCGTCAGCCGCCCACCGCGCTGGTTGAGGAAGACCGCCACCGAGTCGTCGCGGCGAGCCCAACGCTCCGGGACGAGCCGTGGTCGGCCCAGCTCACCGAGCCAGTCCTCGAGCGCCACTGCGCACGGTCGTCCGAACGGCACGAGCCGCTCCTTCGACCCTTTTCCGTACAGGCGCACGACTCGCATGCCGAGATCGACGTCGCCGAGGGCCAACCCGCAGACCTCGCTGATCCGAGCTCCCGTCGCGTAGAGCAGCTCCACCATGGCCCGATCCCGGCGAGCGACCGGATCAGAGCCGGTCACGGCAGCGAGCAGGCTGGCCACCTGAGCCTCGGACAGTGGCTTGGGGAGCCCAGCGGGCACCCGCACGCCCTCGAGGTCGGCCGTGGGGTCGCTCGTGCAGTGGCCCTCGTCGACGAGGAACCGGTGCAGCATCCGGATCGCGGCGAGCTCCCGGGCGACGGTGGCAGGTGCGACCTCGGCGCGGCGCGCCCCGATGTAGCCGTCGAGGTCCGCCGTGGTGACCGACCCGACGTCGAGGGAGTTGGCGCTCATCCACGAGCAGTACCGCTCGAGATCACGTCGATACGCCTGCAGGGTGTTGGCAGCGCGCCCACGTTCGGTGAGCATCCACGACAAGAACTCCTCCACCACCAGGGGCGTCGCACCCGACCCGAGGGGGGCGAGGTCGTGTCGCGGCATCAGCCGTCCCGGTCGGCCGACGCATCGGCGCGGAGGAGTTGGCGAGCCACGAGCAGCAGCCCGATGATCGTCTTCGCATCGCGGATCTGACCGGACTCGACCATCGCCAGCGCCTCGGCGAAGGGCAGGTGCACCACTTCGGAGTGCGCCTCCTCAGGTCCGTGCGTCGCCCGCTCGACAGGGACCAGGTCGGTCGCCAGGAACAGGTGGAGGACCGAGTCCGTCATCCCGGCCGACGGATAGAACTGCGTGAGCGGCTCGAGCCGACCCGCGACCAGACCGACCTCCTCCACCAGCTCGCGCGCCGCGGTGGCCTCGGTCGGCTCGTCCGGGATGTCGCGCATGCCGGCCGGGATCTCGAGCACCGTCTCCCCGAAGGGCGCTCGGTACTGCCGGACCAGGACGACCGAGGGCTGCCCCTCGGCGTCGAAGAGCAACGGCACTGCGGCGACAGCCCCCGGTGAGCGGACGATGTCCCGCTCGAACACCTCACCGTCGGGCGAGGAGAAGCGCCCGACCGCGACGTGCCAGATGTAGCCCTGGTGGACGAGGCGATCGTCGAGGTGACGGAACCCGCTCACGCCACGGACGACGGCGCCGCCGGATCGACCACGAACAGGTGCGGGGCTCGCGCCTCGTGACGTGCGAGGGCCGCGCCGACCAACTCGCGAAACAGCGGGTGAGGACGATCAGGGCGGCTCTTGAACTCCGGATGAGCCTGCGTGGCGACCCAGAACGGATGGTCGTCGAGCTCGATGAACTCGACCAGGCGGCGATCCGGCGAGATGCCACTGCAGCGCAGGCCGGCCGCTTCGAGCTTCGGCTTGAGCTGGGCGCTCAGCTCGTAGCGGTGCCGGTGACGCTCGCTGACCACGGGCTCCCCGTAGGCCCTGGCGACGCGTGTGCCTGCCTCGAGGATCGCGTAGAACGCCCCGAGCCGCTGCGTGCCGCCCTTGTCGACGACGTCGCGCTGGTCGTGCATCAGGTCGATCACCGGATGCGGGGTCGACGGGTCCATCTCGGTCGAGTTCGCACCGGTCATGCCGAGCACGTTGCGGCAGAACTCGATCGTCATCGCCTGCAACCCGAGGCACAACCCGAGGCACGGGATGTCGTGCTCACGTGCGTAGCCGGCAGCGGCGATCTTGCCCTCGAAGCCCCGTTCGCCGAAGCCTCCGGGGATGACGATGCCGTCGAGGTCGGCGAGGCGGCCACCGGCGAGCAGGCCTTCGACCTCCTCCGCCTGGATCCAGTCGATCTCCACCTTGGCGCCATGGTGGATGCCGGCGTGCTTCAGGCTCTCGACCACGGAGAGGTAGGCGTCCTGCAGATCGACGTACTTGCCGATCAGGCCGATCTTGACCGGCTTGGTCGCAGCCTCCACCTTGTGCACGAGCTCCTGCCAGGGACCGAGGTCGATCGGGGCGTCGATCCGCAACACGTCGCAGACGACGTCGTCGATGCCCTCGCTGTGGAGGATGAGCGGCAGCTCGTAGATGTTCCTCGCGTCCGCCGCGTTGATCACCGCTCGCTCGTCGACATCGCACAGGCCGGAGATCTTGCGCTTCAGGTTCGCCGACAGCGGTTCCTCGCTGCGACACACGATGACATCGGGCTGGATGCCACGGCTGCGCAACTCGGTGACGGAGTGTTGCGTCGGCTTGGTCTTCTGCTCGCCGCTCGGGCCGATGAAGGGCACCAGCGTGACGTGGATGTAGCAGACGTTGTCGCGGCCCGCTTCCTTGCGGTACTGGCGGATCGCCTCGAGGAACGGAAGGATCTCGATGTCGCCGACCGTGCCGCCCACTTCGGTGATGACGACGTCGACATCGTCGGTCGCCAGGCGGCGGATCCGACGCTTGATCTCGTCGGTGATGTGCGGGATCACCTGCACGGTCTTGCCGAGGTAGTCGCCGCGGCGCTCCGCGGCGAGCACTGCCTGGTAGATCGACCCGGTCGTCGCGTTCGAGTCTCGGCTCAGGTTCTCGTCGATGAACCGCTCGTAGTGCCCGAGATCGAGGTCGGTCTCGCCGCCGTCATCGGTGACGAACACCTCTCCGTGCTCGAAGGGGTTCATCGTGCCCGGATCCACGTTGATGTACGGGTCGAGCTTCTGCATGGTCACCCGCAGACCACGCATCTTCAACAGGCGCCCGAGTGACGAACCGGTGAGGCCCTTGCCCAGGGAGGAGGCGACGCCCCCGGTCACGAACACGTGCTTGGGCATCTGGCCGACCTCCGTCTCAGGCGTGCTGACAACGGGATCGCAGCGTATCGGAGCGTACCGGTGGTTCGCGCGGATGGAGCAGGGAGCACGTGGAGCATGTGCTCACGTCCCGCTGCGGACAGGTCGGCGACCGAGCCGGTCGAGCCAGCGCAGCGGGCCGACCCGGTCGATCACAGCGCCGAAGCTCACCCGCTCGCTCACCAGGTTGAGCGCTGCCACCACGGCCAGGGCCGCCCACTGCGCGCTCTCGCCGAGGCCGAGCACCAGCCCGTAGCCCACGGCGGCACCAAGGACGTTGGCCCCCGTGTCGCCGAGCATGCAGTGCTCACGAAGATCGAACACCAGCAGTCCAAGACCTGCACCGACGACCAGTGTGGTAGGTGCCGACGTCCAGCCCGTGCCGCCGGCCGCGCAGACCGCGACGGCGCCGACGGCACTGACCTTGACGGCCCGACCGGGAGCGCGGTCGAACAAGTTGACCAGGTTCGCCGAGGCAGCGACGAGCGCACCCCCACGCAGCGACTCGACCAGGTCTCCCGGGACGCACAGCACCCCGACGGCGATGCCCCCGAGCAACTTCAGCAGCCCTGAGGTCACCCGGCCTCGGCGCAGCGCCCCGAGGTGCCCGGCGAAGCCCTTCACCTCTGTGGCCCCGACGAGGTCGTCGAACAGCCCGAGCAGGCCGAACCCGAGCACGAGGACAAGCAGCATCGGGCCGGCACGGCGCAGTTCGGAAGGTGTCTCGTCGATGGCGCTCGCGTAGAGCGCGTCGCCGACCGTGACGACGACCACCCCGACGACGAGCACCAGACCGGCAGCAACCGGCACCGACGCGCCGCGGTAGTTGGTGCGCTGCAGCACCGCAGCGTCACGGAACGTGCCGCGCAACCCGAGCCAGGCGACCGACGACGCGAGGCCCCCCAGCACACACCAGGCGAGCGCGATCAACGGACCTCCTGCCCGTGGCGCTGACCGAGCACGGCCACCAGCCAGGGCACGGCCACGGTGAGCATCACCGCAGGCACCGCCACCCCGCTGTCGTTGAGGAGCACACCGAGCACGGCCGCCGTCACGAGGCCGGCGAGGAAGGCCCGCTCGGCCTGACGTGGGCCGAGCAACTCGGCGACGTCGCTCCGACGCCGCCACAGCCAGGCTCCGACGAGCACCAGCACCAGCACCAGCACCGTCGGCCAGATGCTCGCGCCGAACAACGACAGGTTGGCGCGCAACTTGCGCTCCAGGATCGTTCCGGCCTCACCGTCGAGCAGGCGCTCGACGAAGCGGCCCAGATGCGTCCGCTCCGAGGCCGGACGGGCCCGGTCGAGCAGCCCGAGGAGCGCCACGGCGCCCACCGACCCGAGCAGGGCGAACGCGATCCGACGACGCGGCACACCCCGCCCGGCGACGATGCTCGCGGCGACGACGAATGCCGGGATCGACGCCAAGGTCCCGCCGACATCGCTCCCGAAGCGGGGAAGGCCGATCACCAGCACTGCGACGACGCCGACCCAGACGACCCACCAGCGCTTGGCCCGCGCGGCCCACGGCCGAGTGCTCCACCGCGCCGGACCGACCGCGACGACCAGGGCGGACGTGACCAGGAGCCCGAAAGCCAGGTTGCCGATGCCCTGGAAGCGGCCGGCAACCGTCGGGCTGTACCCGAGCGGTGTGTTGATCTGCAGCGCACCGCCGGTGACCACGTCGACCACCAGCACCGCCCAGAGCACGACGCAGACCAAGCCGGTCGCCGTGGGCCCGTCCGGCCGTTCCCCGAGGCGCGCCACCACTGCCAGTGCGAACGCCGCCAGCACGAGGAGCACCACATAGACCCACAACGCCAGGTGGTGGTACGCGACCACCCCCGACAGGAACGAGAGCGCCACCAGGCTCACCGCCATCGGAGCGAGCGTCGCCCTCCAGCGCGCCGCCCCTCGCACCGCCGCTGCAGCTGCGAGCACGGTGGCGGCGACGACGAGGACGCTCACCGGCATGATCGCCCGATCGCGGAACGCGACACGCTCGGCGAGATCGGCGTGCACGGCCGTGCGCTCGTCGACGCTGCGCTGCACCTCGACGACCTGTGCCGGGGTGCCGTTCATCGAGCTCGGGACCTCGAGCCCGAGCGCCGCCAGGATGGTCGGGGCGAGATCGGTCGAGCGCAGGTACCCGTCCCGGCGCGTGGTCGCGCTGCGCAGCAGGCCGGCACCGCGCTCGCCCTGGTCCGACTGGGCCACACCGACAACCGTCACCTCGGCCGCTCCGTCCGTCGCCGAGGTCGCAGCGAGCACGACCAGCGTTCCGGCAGGCACCTCGAGGGAGCCCAGGCGGCGGTCCAGCGTCTGCAGGGCCGCGACCCGATCGGCAGCGAACCTCGCGGCGTCGAGCCCGTCCAGCTCGATCAACGTCACGCCAGCGCCCACCGCCGCCTCGTCGAGCGTGCCGTACCGTTCGACGCAACCGTGGGCGTCCATCAACCCCGCGACCGCCTCGGGTCGGCCGAACACGGATCGCTCGATCCCGGCGCGCCGCAAGGCCTCGCCGAGCGCACCCACCTCTGCACCGGTGACGCGATCGAGGCCTCGCCGTGCCGCGTCGGCCAGCTCCGCGGCGCAGCCGTCACCCCCGATCGCGATCGGTTCGGTCGAGTCGGCGCCGTCCCACGCTGGCGCCAGCGTGTTCCCGCTGTTGACCGTGAGATAACCCTCGACGAGATCGGTCTCGAGGCCCTCGGCACGCACGCTCAAGAGCGCGCTGGCGCCGAGCCATGCGTCGACCGCCGGGGCGTCGACCGCCTCGAGGTCCTGCCAGCGCAGCCCGGGGACAGCCACGAGCAGCACTCGCTCGGCGGGCCCTGGGTCGATGCCCACCGACGACCCGCCCGCACCGACCACCGCCAGACCGAGCACCGCGAGCGCGCCTGCCGCAGCGATCAGACCGACCGCTCGACGGCGCGCCGGTTCGGCACGGCCTGCTCCGACGCGGTCATCCACGAGCGCTGCGCCCCACGAGCGACCAGAGGCTGACACCGACGAGGCGATCGACCAGGCCGGCGAACACCACCGCTCCGGCAGCTGCCGCCACGACGATCGCGAGCAGCGACGCAGCGAAGCTCTCGGCGAACTGCAGTTGCAGCACGAACATGGCCAGACCGGCCGTCGATGCGGCGACGAGCGATCCGATCCCGACCCGTCCGATGGCGGCGAACGTCGGCGAACCGGTCACCCGTCGAGCGCGCAGGGTCAACAACCCAGCAGCCAGCGTCTGGGTGATCCCGTAGCCGAGCGCCGAGGCCGCAGCGCGGTTCGAATCGGGGAACCACATCGCCAGCAGCACCATGACCATCACCCCCACCGCGGCGGCCGCCACGACGAGCAGTGAGGCACCCTTGACCTCGCCCAGGGAGAACAGGATGCGCAGCATCGTGAACGACATGCCGTACCCGAGCAGGCCGAGGCCGAACATCGCCAACGCATGGGCGATCGGCGCAACGCCTTGGCTCGCCGCCTGCCCGAACGAGGAGGCGACCCGTGCGACCGGCCACGAGAGCGCGACCAGCGCGGCGCCGCTGAACAGCAGCAACGGCACGATCAACCTCGCCGACCGGTCGATCAGCACACCGGTCGCGCGGTGATCGTGGCGCTGCCAGGTCTCGGCCACACGCGGGGACACGGCAGTCGCGATCGGCACCGCGATGAGCGCATGGGGCAACACGAAGAACGCCCACGCCATCGCGAAGACGGCAACGCCCCCCTCGACCCGGTACCCGAGCACGATCGCCGCGGCCGTCGGCACCAGGGTGCCGGCGACCGACACGACCGCCCAACCGATCGAACGACGCAGGGCGCCGACGGCCGGGTGCGACGGCTCCCACCGCGGCCGCCACGACACACCCTGGCGATGGAGCACGACCCCTGGGACCGCGGTGAACACGATGACAGCGAGCGTGGTGCCGCCGGCGAGCAGCCAGAACTGCAGCCGGTCGAGCTCGAGGGTCGCCTCCTCCCCCACCCGGCTGGCGCGGTAGAGCAGGTAGCAGGCGATCACCACGATGTTGTTGACCGCGGGCGCCAGCGCCGCGGCAGCGAACCGCCGACGTGCGGCAAGGGCGGCCGTGGTCACCATGCCGATCCCGTAGAACACGATCTGCGGCAGGAACACGAGCAGCATCGGGGTCATCACGGCGCGCTTGTCCGCCACCACGCCCGCCGCGCCGTCGTCGGCGACGAGCAGCGACGTGATGAGCGGCGCCGTGAGCATCAGCACGAGCGCGAGCAGCCCGAGGAACAGGGTGAGCACTGCGGTCACCACCCCCGCGGTCCGACCGAGCTCATCATCGCCTCCCGAACGTCGCGCTGCGACGAAGGTCGGGACGAGGAACGCCTGGAGCACGCCGCCCGCGACGAGCTCGAACACGAGGTTCGGCACGGTGTTCGCAGCGTGGTAGGTGTCACCGAGCACGCCATTGCTCAGCACGGCTGCCGCCACGAGCACGCGCACGAACCCGGTGATGCGCGACAGCAACGTGCACACCGTGACGACCAAGGTGTCCCGTCCGAGGCCGCGCCCCGCGTCACCCTCGGCCACGAGTGCGGTGTCGGTCACGGCCCGGCGGACGGCACCGATCTGTCCGCCCCCTCACGGAACCCGAAATGCCCGACCTCGCCGTCGGCCATGGCAGCGGTGGCGAGGACGATGGCGATCCAGCCGAGGAACGTCTCGGCATTGTCGACCGTGGCCACCTCGTCGCGCAGGCGACCGTCTTCGCGGACAAGCGCGACGAACGACGGGACCGGCGTCTCGTTCCCCTCGAGGACGCGGCCGACCTCACCCACCACCAGGCTGTCGACACCGGAGTCACCGCCCGCGATCTCGAGCAGCGGCGCGAGGACCGCTGTCGGGTCGTCGGCCAGGTTGCGGTCGGTGAGCATCACGATGTCGACCCCGTCTGCGACGACGGCGTCGCGACCGACCGCCAACAGGTCGACCAGCCCGGTGTCCTCGAGGTCCCCGAAGGCGGCGCCGAGCACCTCGCTCGGCTCGACAGGGCCAGCGGCCGATGTCACCGCAGTGACGACGTCGAGCAGCCGGCGAGCCAGCTCGGCTCCGAACGCGCCCGCCACATCGGCATCGTCGGATGCACTGTCGATCGCATCGGCGAGCCGTTCGGCCGACCCGGGTTCGAACACCACGGTGTCGATGCGGACCTCTCCGATCAGGAAGCCTCCCGCCGAGCGCACGGACCGGATCATGCCGGCGACGACGTCGCTGTCGACGTCCCCGGCGGCGACCATCAGCACCGTCCGCCCGTCGAGCTGCTCCGCGAGCAGTTGCTCGGGGCCCTCCACCGCCCAGCCGTCGAGCTGGGCCACCTCTGCTGCGAGCAGCTCGTTCTGGGCCCGTTCGGCGGCAATGACCTCCTCGGCGCTCTCGAGCCGCGCCCTCGTCGAGTCGAGCAGCGGTCCGCGCACGACGGTCGACCCGGCGGCAATGCCCACCGCGAGCGCCACGAAGACGGCGATGAGGCTGAACAGATGTTGCCGCAGGCTGATCATGCGCCGCTCACTCTGTCACTTCGCAGGTGGCAGCGACGCCATTCACCAGCCGATCCGTGCCCGCAGCCACAGCCACACGCTGCGCAGCCAGAGACGGACCGGTTCGCTGACGGCGACCACGAGGGCCAGTGACGAGATCATCGCCGCGGCGAACAAGGCGATGTCACGGCCCTTCACCACCGGGCGGTACAGGTTGTTCACACCCTTGGCGTCGACCAGGACCCTGCCGACCTTCAACCGCACCAGGAAGGTCGACGCCATCCCCTGACGGCCCTTGTCGAGGAAGTCCTCCATCGAGTTGTGCGACCCTACGGCCACGATCAGCTCGGCTCCGCGCTCGTACGCGAGGAGCATGGCGATGTCCTCACTCGTGCCAGCGCTCTCGAACACGAGGTACTGCAGGCCGAGCGACCCAAGACGCTCAGCGCCCGGAGCGCGTCCATTCGGATAGGCGTGCACCACCAGTTCGGCGCCGCTGCGCAACGCTTGCTCGCTCACCGAGTCGAAGTCACCGATGATCATGTCGGGCGTGTAGCCGAGCTCGAGCAGGGCATCGGCGCCGCCGTCGACACCGACCAGCACCGGGCGAATCTCACGCAAGTACCCCGACCGGTGAAGGGCGAGCAGGTCTTCCCGGTAGTCGACGCCGCGTACGACGACCAGCGTGTGGCGGCCAGCGAAGTCGACCGAAGTCATCGGCAGGTCGGGATTGTCACTCGCCAGGTGCCGCTCGCGCTGCAGGTACTCGAGCGTGTTCGCCGCGAACAGCTCGAGCTGCCGGCCGACCGAGGCGCGGGCGTCGGCGAGCGCGACGCTGAGCTCGTCGTCACCCCTCCGTCGACCCTGCGCCAGCACCTCCTCACCGAGGAGCACCGCATCACCGTCCAATGTGATCACGGCACCGTCGTCGATCCGCTCGAGCACCTCCGCGCCGACATCGTCGACAAGGACCACGCCGGCGCGCACGAGCTGCAACGGCCCGAGGTTCGGATAGCGACCGGTGAACGAGCTGGCCGCGTTGACGACCGCCACCACACCGGCCTCGATCAGGCTGGCCGCAGCGACCGGGTCGAGGTCGGAGTGGTTCACGACTGCGATCTCACCCGGCTGGAGGCGCTTCACCAGATCCTTGGTGCGCGCGCCTGATCTGGCCCTGCCCGTCACCGTCATCGCAGCCCGGGTGGTCGCCATCAGGCGTCCACCCCGTCGACCTCAGGCATCGCCAACTCGGCGAGCAGCGCCGCAGCGTGGTCGCGGGCGACCGGTGCATCGGGCGATCCGGAGAGCATCCGCGCGAGCTCGGCGACCCGCAACTCACCAGCAACCTCGGTCACCATGGCGGTCGTGACTCCGTCAGCGACGTGCTTCTCGACCACGAGGTGCTGATCGGCGCTCGCCGCCACCTGGGCGAGATGGGTGACCACGAGCACCTGGTGGCGGCGCCCGAGCCTGCCCAGCGCCTTCGCCACCGCAAGCGCTGCGGCACCGCCGATGCCCGCATCGACCTCGTCGAACACGAGCGTGCTCGGCTCATCGCTGAGCACGAGGCGCAAGGCGAGCATCACACGCGCCAGCTCACCTCCGGAAGCCACCCGCTGCAGCGCGAGCGGCGCCATCCCCGGGTTGGCACTGAACAGGAACGACACGTCGTCGCCGGGATCGTCGTCACCGACGACCACCCGCAACGTGGCGTGCGGGAGCGCGAGCGTGCGCACCACGGGCTCGACCGCAGCAGAGACGGACAGGGCTCCGCCTCGTCGTGCCGCTCCGACCCTGGCGGCCGCTGCCCGCTCCACGGCGACCGCGTCGGCTCGCTCCCGTTCGAGGCGGGCAACAGCCTGCTCGTAGCCCGACAGCTCCTCGAGACGACGGCGCGTGTCGTCCCGGAAGGCGATGACGTCCGCCAGCGTCTCTCCGTACTTGCGCCGTAGGGTCCGCAGGAGTTGCCGCCGAGCGCGCACCTCGGCCAACTGGAGCGGGTCCTCCTCGATCGACTCCGCCGTGTCGCGCAACTCGTGACCGATGTCCTGCAGGTCCGCCAGTGCTGCACGGAGCCGCTCGCTCAACGACGAGAACGGCCCGCGCTGACCCAGCGCAGTGATCGCCGAGCCGAGGGCGTCGCCTGCTCCATCGTCACCGGTGAGCGCCTCGAGCGCAGCAGCGGCCGCCTCCCGATGGGCCTGCGCCCCCGACAACCGCTCCTCCAGCGCGTCGAGGTGCTGCTCCTCGTCGACGTCGTGCAGGTCAGCAGCGTCGAGCTCTTCGAGCTGGAACGTCAGCAGATCCACCTCGCGGGCTCGTGCCCGCCCGTCCCCGCCGAGCGCGGCGAGCGCAGCATCGATCTCGGTGAGCTTGCCACGCGCCGCACGGAGCTCACCGAGGTCCACCTGTGCGAAGCGGTCGAGGGAGTCGCGCTGCGTCGTCGGGGCGAGCAGCCGCTGGTGCTCGTGCTGGCCGTGGATGTCGACCAGCCGGGCTGCGTGCTCGGCCAGGGTGGCGACCGTCGCCAATCGACCGTTCACGTAGGCCCGGGACCGACCCGCCACCGGCACGACCCGACCGAGGACGATCTCGTCGTCCCCGACCACGAAACGTCCCTCGACACGCGCTTCGGTTGCGCCCGGCCGCACCATCGAGGCATCGGCACGTCCGCCCACGAGCAGGCTGATGGCCTCGACGAGCATGGTCTTGCCTGCGCCGGTCTCACCCGTGAGCGCCGTCAGACCGGACCCGATCACGAGATCCAGCGATGCGATCACGCCGAGATCCTCGATGTGCAACTCGGTGAGCATCAGCGGTCCGCCAAGCCGAACTTGGCCTTCAAGATCTGATGGAAACGGTGCTCGCCGAAGCGGACGAAGCGCGCCGTCGACGACGATGCAGCGACCCGCACCACGTCGCCCGCCCCGAGCGTGGCCGTCCGTTGGCCGTCGACGGAGAGCACCACGGCACGATGGCCGCCGACTTCGATCTCGATCCGCTCCTCGGGAGCGAGCACGAGCGATCGGTCGAAGAGCATGTGCGGGGAGACCGGTGTGAGCAGCAGGGCGCGGTGGCGTGGCGACACCACCGGTCCTCGGGCCGACAGCGAGTAGGCCGTCGAGCCGGTCGGGGTAGCCATGATCAGCCCGTCGGCGGCGTACGAGGTGAAGTCGACTCCGTCGATGCGCACACGCAGGCGGACGGTGTGACCGGGCTCGAGCTTCTCGAGCACGCCCTCGTTGAGCGCCCGGAAGCGCTGGTCCCCCGCGCCGTCGCGGCCGACCACGGTGACGTCGAGCAACATCCGCTCTTCGACATGCCAGCCGTCGTCACCCGACTCGCCAGGCCGAGCCAGATAGCGCTCGAGCGCATCGAGCATGGCGTGGGGCTCGACCTCGGTGAGGTAGCCGAGCTGGCCGACGTTCACCCCGAGGATCGGCACCGGAGCGCCGTCGAGCAGGTGCACGGAGCGCAACACGGTGCCGTCGCCACCGAGGCACACCACCAGCCCGGCACGTGCGGGCGCGTCGTCATGGGCGAGGTCATCGGCCCCGATCGCCTCAGCATCCCCTGGGACCATCCACACTCGATGGCCGCGCTCGGCGAGCCACGTCGCCACCACGCGGGCCAGTGACGCAGCCTCGGGTCGCTGGCGGTGGGCGACGAGGACGACGGCAGTCATCGGTCCGGCCGCAGGTCAGAGGTGATGGCGTGCACCAGGAACTCATGATTGCCGTCGGCGCCGGTGATGGGCGAATCGCACCAGGCGCGCACACGGCATCCCGCCTGCTCGAGGGCGAGTTCGATCGTCTCACGGACCCGCTCGTGGACGGCCTGGTCCGTGATCACGCCGCGCCCTCGGGCGACCTCCTGCCGACCGGCCTCGAACTGGGGCTTGGCCAACAGCACCAGATCCGCCCCCGGTGCAGCGACCGCCACCAGTGCGGGGATCACCTTGGTCAGCGAGATGACCGACACGTCAGCTACCACCCGGCGCGGTGCCCCCGGCACGTCTGCGGCGGTGAGGTTGCGAACGTTGCAACGTTCGATCACCACCACCCGATGGTCGCCGCGGATGCGCGGAGGGAGTTGCCCGTGGCCGACGGCGAGGGCCACGACCGCCGCGGCGCCGTGCTGCAACAGGCAGTCCGTGAAGCCACCCGTCGATGCACCGACGTCGAGCGCCGACACCCCGGTGGGGTCGAGATCGAACTGCCGTAGGGCCTCGGCCAACTTCTCACCACCGCGGCTCACATACCGGGGCGGTTCACCGAGGACGATCAAGTTCTCGCCGGCGTCGACCAGCCGGGACGCCTTGTCGGCAACCGCGCCATTCGCGAGCACCCGACGGGCGTCGATCATCCGACCGGCCTCCGCCCGGCTGGCGCACAGGCCCCGGCGCACCAGCTCGGCATCGAGGCGGGCTCGCCGCGCCACTCCTCAGCGGGCCGTCGCCCGCGCGGAGCGAGCCGCCATCGCAGGTGCGGCCTTCGCGGAAGCCGACATCTTGGGCGCAGCGGCCTTCGTGGCAGCAGCTCTCGCGGGTGCGGCCTTCTTGGGCGCTGCGGCCTTCTTGGCAGAAGCGGCCTTCTTGGGTGCAGCAGCCTTCGCGGCGGAAGCGGCCTTCTTGGGTGCAGCAGCCTTCGCGGGTGCGGCCTTCGGGGCAACAGCCTTCGCGGGACGGGGCGTGAGGTGGCCGACCACCTCGTCGAGGCGGGCCTCGACCGCGTCGACCCGATCACCCATCCGCGCCAACTGCTTGTGCACCTCGGCCTGGATGGTCTCCATCAACTGCTCACTCGAGGTACGGCCGCGCTCCACGAGCGCCTGCACCGTCTTCTCGGCCTCCTTGCGCCGCACCATCCCACTGCGCACGAGCTCCTTCACGAGCTTCTCGGCGCTCGACTGGGAGACCTCCGTGAGGTGCATCCCGGCATCGAGCAGGCGGGTGATGAGCGGATTGGCGGGCATGGGCACATGCTACCGGGCCTCCTCCAGCCGTCCGTTGCAGCCCTTCAGCGCTGCGCCCCGAGCAGGATGTCTGCCACGGCGCGGAGGTCCCCGCCGTCGAGGTCCGGAACAGGATCGAGCACATCGCCACGCGCTGTCACCCCGGACCAGACCAGTGCGAACCGACACCCGAGCCGGAGCGCGAAGCGACCATCGGTGTCCGGACGATCCCCCACCATCACCGCCGCGGCGGCGGCCGCCCCTACGACCGTCGCCCGAACCAGCTCGGCCATCGGGCCGAACGGCTTGCCGGCGATGGTCGCCTCGGCGCCTGCCGCCGTGCGGACGGCGGCGAGGATCGCGCCGCCACCGGGGATCGGTCCGTCCGGTGTGGGGTAGACCGGATCGTCATTGGTGCCGATGAGGCGGGCGCCCGCGCGCACCGCCGTCGCTGCTCGACGGAGTCGCTCGTAGTCGAACTCCCGATGGAAGCCGACGACGACGGCGTCGGTGGGGCCGTCCTCCACGAGCGTTGCGCCGCGTGCCTGCAACGCCTCCACCACTCCCGGCCCGGCGCAGACGTGGACTCGCTCTCCGGGGGCGACGAGGTGCGCCGCGGCCATCGCCGAGGTCAGCACATCACCAGATGCAGGGATGCCGATCCGCTCGAGCGCAGCCTCCTGCGCCGCCACCGGCAACGACGAGTTGTTGGTCACGAACAGCACACGCGACCCCGCTGCGCGCAGGCGGGCGATGGCCTCCGGGGAGCCATCGATCGGTCGGTGGGCGAGCCAGACGACACCGTCGAGATCGAGGAGCACCACATCCGGGCGCTCGTCCACCCGGGCACCCGAACGCTCTGCACTCATCTGGCCATCGTGCCATGTGGACTGGCATGCTGGGGGCATGCCCCGCTTCGAGGCGTTCCGCGCCCTGCGATACTCGGCCGACGCTCCGCTCGACCAGGTGAGCGCTCCCCCCTACGACGTGCTGTCGGAGGCCGATCTGGTCGATCTCGCGCAGCGACATCCGCGCAACGTCGTGCGCATCGACGTGCCCCGCCCTGAGGACGACCCGCAGCGCTATGTGCGCGCCGCACGGGACCTCGGGACCTGGACCGACGAGGGAACCTTCGTGCGCGATCCGCAGCCGTCGTTCACCCTCTACCGCATGTCGTTCCGGACCGAGGACGGAACGGAGCGAACCACCGTCGGGGTCATCGGCGCGCTCGAGGTCGTCGACGTCGGAGCTGGTGGGGTCCTGCCACACGAGCGAACGACGCCGAAGGACTCGACCGACCGGCTCGACCTGACCCGCGCCACCCGGGCGAACCTGTCCCCGGTGTGGGGGCTGTCGTTGACCGAGGGGTTGACGGAACTGCTCGAGGCGCCCGGCGACACCGTGGGCTCCTTCACCGACGACGCCGGGGTCACCCACACGGTGGAGCGGGTCGACGACGCCGGTCGGGTCGCCGCGATCTCGGCTGCCGTGGGCTCCCACCCGGTGCTGATCGCCGACGGCCACCACCGCTACTCCATCAGTCGCACCTACCGCGACGAACAGCGCATGAGCGAGGGCCCCGGTCCGTGGGACCTCACGCTCACCTACGTCGGAGAGCTGGTGGAGTCACAGCTGAGCATCGACGCCATCCATCGGCTCTACCGAGGCATCGACGCCGACGCGCTCCTCGCCACGCTGGCCCGTTCGTTCGACTGCGCACCTGCCGGTCCGGTCCTGCCGACGTTCGCGAGCGAGGTCGTCGCCCGCGGAGCGCTGTGCCTGGTGCACCCCGACGGCTCGGGCACCTGGCTGACCCCGCGACCCGATGCATTCGTGGGCGTGCGCGCCCTCGACGGCGCCTTGCTCGAGCATGCGCTGGCCGACTGTGACGTCGAAGTGGCCTACCAGCACGGCGTGGGTCGGGTCCTCGACATCGTCCGAGGCGGGGCGGCGAGTGCGGGTGTGCTGATCCGGCCGACCAGCATCGACGAGATCCGGCGCACCGCCCACGAGGGCTTGCTGATGCCGCCGAAGTCGACGTTCTTCACACCGAAGCTGCGGACCGGGCTCGTGATCCGACCGCTCGACTGAGCAACGTCGACGCCGTCAGGTCACCGACGCTGCATAGATCGACGCGATCGCCGCATCGAGCGTCGCGTCGAACTCGGCGTCGGACTGCTGCGCGCTCAGGCCCTCGGTGAGCGCTCGTGAGAAGCTGGCGATCACACCGTGGTTGCGCGCCAGACGAGCTGTCGACTCGTCGCGGCTGTACCCACCCGAGAGCGCCACGACACGGAGCACCTTCGGGTGCTCGGTGAGGTCGCGGTAGAAGTCGTCGACAGTGGGCAAGGTGAGCTTGAAGATCACCGGCTGGTCCGGGTCCTGTGCGTCGAGCTCGGCGAGCAAGCGCTCCTTGAGCAACGCCTCGGCGCGCTCTTTGTCGGGGCTGTGGATGTCGACCTCGGGCTCGATGATCGGCACCAGCCCCCCGGCGAGGATCTGCCTGCCCACCTCGAACTGCTGCGCCACGACGGCGGCGATGCCGGCAGGGTTGGCCAGCTTGATGACCGAGCGCATCTTCGTGCCGAACACACCCTTGCCGCGCGCCGTCGCGACCAGTTCGTCGAGCAGGGGCATGGGCTTCATGATCTGGACTCCGTCGACCTCGTCGGCGAGGCCTTTGTCGACCTTGAGGAACGGCACCACGCCCTTCACCGACCAGAGGTAGTCGGCTGAGCCACGGCCCTCGATCTCGCGCTCCATCGTGCCCTCGAACAAGATGGCACCGAGCACCCGCTCGCCGGTGAACGCTGGGCTGGTGATCATGCGCGAGCGCATCGCATGCATCAGGTCGAACATCTCGGACTCGCCCGAGTAGGCGCTCTCCGGGATGCCATACAGGCGTAGCGCCTTCGGAGTGCTCCCGCCGCTCTGGTCGAGGGCGGCGATGAAGCCTCGACCCGACCGGATCCGGTCACGTTGCTCCTGATGCATGTTCGACACCTCATGGGCTCTGCGCGGCCGAGACCGACCGGGACCTACGCCCCCGAGCGTACCGCGCGCCCTCGTTCGGCGCCGAGCCTCTCGGCGCAGCGCTGCAGTGCCGTTCGCACCCGCCGCCGGTCGGCGGCAGCGAGCACCGCTTCGGCCACCACCTCGGTGCGGCTCTGGGTGGCACCTCCAACCCGGAAGAACCTCCGGCGGACCGATCCGATGACGACGACCGCATCCCCGGGAGCCAACTCGACGTCCGCCGGAGCGTCGTACCAGGCGACTGGGACCGATGCGCGCGCCCCGTCGAGGCCCTCGGTCGAGACCTCGAGCGACACCACACAGGTGCCAGACGGCAGCGTGCGCCTCGAGGGAGCGCTGCTCAACGCGCCACGCATCACGGCGATGTTCATGATCCACCCCTGTCCGCCGGTCGTGCCGGCAGCTGTCCGATCCGAGTTGTCAGGGGAAGTCGGTCAGACCCTAGCGAAGGGGTGTCGAAGGGTTCAGCGTCCGAGTGCGGCCAGCCGCTCGCGGACATCGACGAAGTCGGGGTCGACACTCGCGACACGGCCGAACATCCGCCGCGCCTCGACGATGTCGCCCGAGCGGTCGAGCAGGTCACCGAGCACGTACCACTGGCGAAGGTGGTGAGCGCGCACGGTCCTCGGCGTGTCGCGCAGGCGTTCGAACAGTGCGATGGCGCCGCGCAGGTCACCCTGGTCGGCGAGCGCACCCGCCGCCACGATCCTGCCCTCCGCCATCAGCTCGGGCGCCGGAGAGGCTGCCCGCAGCTCCCGCCACAACTCGGCCACCGTGTCGTAGCGGCGCAGCGCCCGGTAGCAGTCGGCGAGCACTGCGTGGAGCCGCACACCCTGCCCGAGCGTCCTCGCCATCTCGAGCTCGGCGGCGGCCTTGCGCCACTGGCCGACTCCATACCACGCCAGACCCGCGATCTCGTGGGCGAGCGCCACGTTCGGCAGGTCGCGCAGCACCGGCTGCACCATGCGCCGGGCATCGTCGAAGCGACCGCGGTCGAGCGCTTCCGAGGCAGACAGCAGCCGCTCCTGGTACCGGGCTGCTCGTCCTGCGGCGGCATCGCGCTGCACCTCAGCGACGACGACGGGATCGAGGTCGCCGCGCGCCCCCTTCGGCGCAGGGGCTGCGACCGCCGCGCCACGCTCCGCGGCATCCTCCGCTGCGCGCCGCAATGGCCCCTCGTCGACCCAGACCTCCCGCTCCCACGGCGGTGGTTCCACCCGCTCCCGAGGCTGGCGGGGGCCGCGTCGGGCACGGACCTCTGCGGCGCGCTGCTCGGCAACGGTGAGCTCACGTCGCGGTGGACGAGGCCCGCGGCCCGGCGACTTCGCCCCGGTTGGACGACCGCCCCCTCGGACGTCGGACGGGCGTCTCCCCGCCGACGGACCGGACCGGGCATCATCACGCGACCGGCCAGCACCACGGGCATCATCACGCGACCGGCCAGCACCACGGGCATCATCACGCGACCGCACCGAACGGGCTCCGTCCTCGGTTCGATCAGGTCTGCCCGACCCACCGGAGCGCCGTGGCCCTCCTGAAGACGCCGCACCAGAACGGGGGGGCCCACCGCTACGTGAGGGTCGCCGGGCACTGCGCTCGTCGGAGCCCGAGCCAGGTACGGCATCGCCGCGGCCGCGGCCGGCTCCCTGACGAGCGGCACCGGATGGGCGCGGCCGGTCGCCGGCGCCTGAGCGAGATGCGGGCGGGGATGCCTCCACTCGCCGACGCGGGGCGTCTGCACCGGCACGCCCACGGGTCTGCCCGCTGCGTCCTCCAGCCGCCGACGAACCACTGCGGCCCGACGCCGGACGGTCGCCTTGCCCTGCTCGTGCTGGGCGGGGGCTGCGCGGGCCTTGGCCCTGACGTCGAGGAGGAGGCGTTGGCATAGGACCCGCCAGCGTAGCGGTCACTCGGCAGACCAGGCCGAAAACGACGAACGCCCCCGTCAGTGACGGGGGCGTTCGAGCGATGAATTCGGCGGCGACCTACTCTCCCAGGGGGTCTACCCCCAAGTACCATCGGCCCTGGCAGTCTTAACTTCCGTGTTCGGGATGGGAACGGGTGTGACCCTGCCGGTATGGCCACCGAAATCTGTTGTCAAGGAGTCGCCATGACGGCGCCTTCCGAGTACTCCAGAGCAAGCACGAGCAGTGTTCAACCAAGCCCTCGGCCGATTAGTACCGGTCAGCTCCACGTGTTACCACGCTTCCACTTCCGGCCTATCAACGTGATGGTCTCGTCACGGG
>DAINND010000010.1:0-20705 GCA_036736065.1 Ilumatobacteraceae bacterium | reverse complement strand
GGTACTTCTCGGTGGCGAAGCCGTGGCAGATGAAGCCGTCGCAGACCTCGCCCGCCACCTCGGTCTTCAGTTCGCCCACGCCGGCGAGGAACACCTTCGGCGTGCCGAAGCCGGCCAGGTCGGCGCGATCGGGGGTGAAGAACGGGGTCATCAACGTGTGCGTGTAGAAGTCGCCCCGGAAGTTGAGCGGTGTGCCGTTCTCCCAGGTGTCCCAGATGGCGCGCATCGCCAACACCATCTCGCGCATGCGTGCCGCCGGGTGGCTCCACTCCATGCTGAACCGCTTGGTGATGTGGGGCTTGATCTGGCTGCCGAGGCCGAGGATGAACCGGCCCTTCGAATAGGCCTGGAGGTCCCAGCCGATGTTGGCCAGGATCATCGGGTTGCGGGCGAAGGCCACGGCGATCGAGGTGCCGAGCTCGAGGGTCTCGGTGTGCTCTGCGGCGAGGAGGAGCGGGAAGAACGGATCGTGAGCCGTCTCCGCGGTCCAGGCGCCGCTGTAGCCGGCCGCTTCCAACTCCTTGGCCTGTGCCGGAGCCTGGTGCAAGTCGTTGCCGATCCCACCGTCGATGCGCATCTGTGAACCCCCTGTCGTGCGGGCGATGCCGCCCGTGGCGTGTCGAGCGCACCGTACACCGCGACGCGATCCGGGTCGCAGCCGCAGATGCGGCTCAGTCGGCCTGGTCGCGCAGGAAGCGCTCGACCTCGGCGGCGAGCTCGTCCGCGCTCGGCAGCGGCCCGCCGGCCAACTCGGCGCCGGGGTCGGCCACGGGCGTCGCGGCGTACGCCGCTTCGAGCTGGGCGACCATGTCGCGGTGCTCGCTGTTGCCGGCGATCAGCCCGTCGACCCGGGTGGTCAGGAGCCGGGCCTCCTCGCGGAGCACTGAGGTCGGCACCGTCGCTCCTGTCACGGCCGCGAAGCCGTCGAGCAGCGCGGCGCTCGCCGCGGGATAGGCCATGGCGCCGAGATAATGGGGCACCTGGGCCCACAGGCCGAGCGCCGGCACACCGGAAGCGGTGAGGGCGTGCTCGAGCACGGCGGTCATGCCCGCTGGGACGTCGAGGCTGCTGCGCACGAAGGGGAGTGACGCCACGAGCGATGCGTCGGGGGAGGTGACGGCCAGCCTGCTCGGCCGGGTGTGCGGGCAGGCGAAGGGGTACGCGCCGAAGAACACGGCCCGGACCACGCCGAGCGTCGCGGCGAGCTCGGTCACCGCTGCGGCGAAACGTTGCCAGTTGCTGTCCGGCTCGGACCCGCCGAGCAGCAGCAGGTCGCGACCCGTCGGGGTGCGGCCGACCTTCAGCGCCACCTCGGGCCACACCAGTGCTGCGCTGACACCCTCGCGCAGCTCCATCGTCGGGCGTCGGGCGCGGTAGTCGATGAACAGGTCGGGGTCGAAGGTGGCGAGCGGTCGGGCTTCGGTGACGGCGTCGAGCGTGGCCAGCGCCGCCGCAGCGGCGCCACTCGCGTCGCTCCCACCCGTGAAGTTCCCGACGCGCACCGGTGCCTCGAGTGTCGGGAGGGTGCCGTGGAGGCGGTACGCCTCGGTCATGCGAGGCGCTCCAGGGTCGCGAGCGCCTGTGCCGCTGCGTTGTCGACCTGCTGTTTGAACGGCTCGAGCTCCGCCGGGTCGCGCTGGCCGAGCGCTCCACCGAGGTAGCGGGCGTAGACGCCCTCGAGGATGCAGGCGAGCTTCCAGTAGGCGAACGAGACGTAGAACGGCAGTTGCGCCAGGTCGCGCCCGCTCACCTCGGCGTAGCGTGCAGCGAGGTCGGCACGGTCGAAGAAGCCGGGTGCCGTGGTGGCCGAACCGGTCCAGGCGGTGGCGGTGTCGTTCGGGCCGGTCCAATAGACCTGGAGCAACCCGAGGTCGGCGAGCGGGTCGCCGAGGGTGCAGATCTCCCAGTCGAGCACGGCCACCACTGAGCCGTCGTCGCCCACCATGCAGTTGTCGAGGCGGTAGTCGCCGTGCACCAGCGTGGCCGGGCCCTGCTCGGGGATGCGACGCAGGAGCTCGTCGTGCACGGTGTCGACGGTGGGCAGCTCGCGCGTCTTCTGCTGGTTCCACTGCCCGTACCAGCGCCTCAGCTGTCGGGCGATGTAGCCCTCGTGCTTGCCGAGATCGGCGAGGCCGACCGCGCCGAGGTCGACCGCATGGATCGCCGCCATCGTGTCGACGATCGACTCGCTCGCCCGACGTCGGGCATCGGGCGAGAGGATGGCCTCTGCGCTCGCCCGGTCACGGATGACGTGGCCGTCGACGAAGGCCATGACGTAGAACGGGGCACCGTTGACCGACTCGTCGTCGCAGAAGCCGAGTGCCGGGGCCACCGGGACGGCGCTGTGCTGCAACGCGTGGATGATGCGGTGCTCGCGGCCCATGTCGTGGGCGCTCGCCAACCGGTGGCCGAGCGGGGGGCGGCGCAGCACGTAGCGGGCGCCGTCGGCCGCCGTCACGCGGTAGGTGAGGTTCGAGTGGCCGCCGGCGATCAGGTCGAACCGGTACGGCCCCCGGGCGGCCTCGATGTGGTCGTCGAGCCACCGCGTGACGAGGGGGACATCGATCCCGGGGACGTCGTGGGTGTCGGGCGACTGGCTCATCGCTCCCACCGTACCGATGCTGCGAGACGGGGGCGCAACGCTGGCGAGCACCCTGACCGCGGAGAGATGCCACGTTCGCGCGCAGCGCGGCAACTACCGTGGCGGGCGCCTGCGGGCCCCCCTCCCATGGCCATCGTCATCTCCCGCCCATCGCGCGACGCCGTCGACCTTGTCGAGGCGGCCGACGTCACCGAGACCCCACCGGTCGTCGACGCGCCCGTCCGCCGCGCCCTGGTGCCGATGGGCCAGCAGCCGGCGCTCGACGGCATCCGCGCCCTCGCCGTGGCGATCGTGATCGCCTACCACGCCGGTGTCGGCTGGATGCATGGAGGCTTCTTCGGTGTCGAAGTCTTCTTCGTCGTGTCCGGCTTCCTCATCACGACGCTCCTGCTCGATGAACGCAGCCTTCGGGGCTCGGTGTCGCTCGGTGGGTTCTGGCTGCGCAGGGCCCGACGCCTGCTGCCTGCGCTGTTCGTGATGCTGCTCGCCGTGTCGTTGTGGGCGGTGCTGGTGCAGACCGAGTTCGCCGCCGACCTGCGCCGGACCCTGGTGCCCGCCCTGCTCTACGTCAGCAACTGGGCCGAGATCGTCGGCGACGTGCCCTACTTCGCGCCGGCGACACCTCCGTTGCGGCACCTTTGGAGCCTGGCCGTCGAGGAGCAGTGGTACCTGCTCTGGCCGGTCGGGTTCGTGCTGCTGCTCCGGTTCGGGCCGCGTCGTGCCGGGGGTCGGGCCGTGGTGCTCGGTGGCCTGGCGGTGGCGGCGATGGTCTGGTCGGCATGGTTGGTGCGCTCGGGAGCGGGCGCGCTGCTCACGATCGCCGGCCGCGACGTCGACCGCTTCAACTTCACCTACCTCAACACCGTGGGACGAGCCAGCGGCCTGCTGCTCGGCGCTGCGGCGGCGATGGTCTGGCGGCCCTGGGAGTCGACGTCGATCGCGCGCCGGCGACGTCGCCACATCGGCCTGCTCGATGTCGTCGGCATCGGCGCGCTCGTGGCCATCGTGGTGGTCGCAGCCACACGCCCAGGGGCCATCCTGACCGACCCTGCGCTCTACCGGATCTGGATGCCCCTGGTCACTGCGCTGTCGCTCGTCGCGGTCATGGCCGCCGTGCACCCGCGCGCCGCGGTCACCCGGCGCCTGCTCGGCTGGCGCCCGCTCGTCGCCCTGGGCCGACGCAGCTACGGGCTCTACCTCTGGCACTGGCCGGTCTTCGCGTTCGCGGACGTGCCGGGGAGCGCGGAGCGCATCGTGCCGGCATTGCTCCTCACTGCCGGGTTGTCGGAACTGTGCTTCCGGCTCGTGGAACAGCCGATCCGCAGTGGTGGCCTCGGTCGCTGGTGGGCGCAGGTGTCGCGTCGAGGTCGCTCCGCCCGCCTGCGCTGGTGCCTCGCCGGTGTCCTGGCGCTGTCGTTGGTCGCGACCGGTCTGGCCGTGCAGATCCGCCAGGCCGCCGATGTCGACCCGGCTGTCGGCGACCAGGTGGCGACGTTCGACATCGACGCCGCGCTCGCCGCGGCCGGCTCGCCCGTCGAGTCGACAGCGGGTGGCGCGAAGGCGCCGTCGGCACCGGTGCCGGATGCTCCGGTCGTGGTCAAGCCGACCGCACCGCAACTGCCACGTCGCATCGTGGTGCTCGGCGACTCCCAGGCGAGCTCGCTCGCGAACAACCTGCCGGACGGCGTCGAGCGGGTCTTCTCCGTGTCCGACGGTTCGATCGACGGCTGCAGCGTGCACTCGACCGGCAAGATCGTCACCGCCCGGCCCGACTTCTCCAAGCTGTTCCAGCGCTGTGAGGGCTGGGAGGAGCGCTGGGTCGAGGCGGCGCGCGAGTCCGAGGCCGAGGTCGCGCTCGTGGTGATCGGCGCCTGGGACGTGTTCGACCACGAGGTGGACGGCGTGCGCATCCCCTTCGCCAGCCGGGACGGAGACGCCCGCTTCATCGCCGGGGTGCAGCAGGGGGTCGACGCTCTGCGCGCCGCGGGTGTGCACGTCGCCTTGCTGGAGGTGGCCTGCATGCGACCGATCGACGTCGAGGGCGCCGGGGTGCCGGCCCTGCCCGAGCGGGGAGAGGACTGGCGGGTCGCGCACCTCAACGAGCTCCTGCGGCAGGTCGCTGCGGCCGACCCGACGGCCACGACGTTCGTCCCGGGGCCGGTGCAGTGGTGCCAGGACCCTGAGATCGCGGCGAGCACGGCCTATCGCTGGGACGGCGTCCACGTCTATCAGAACGGCGCGAAGTTGATCATGGAGGCGATCACGGCGCCGCTCCTCGCGATTCCCCTCTAGCCTTCCGGCAGCGTGAGGATCCATCGCGACCCGGCCAGGATGGCCGACCCCTACGACCTGATCGTGGTGGGCGGTGGCATCACGGGGGTGTGCATCGCGCGGGAGGCTGCGGGCCGAGGGCTGCGCACGCTGCTGCTCGAGCGTGACGACTTCGGCGAGGGGACCAGCTCGGCCACGTCGAAGCTGATCCACGGGGGCATCCGCTACCTCGAGACCTACCAGTTCGGGGTGGTCCGGGAGAGCCTCCGCGAGCGCCGGGTCCTCGCCCTGGCGGCGCCGCACCTCGTGCGCCAGCAGCGCTTCGTGATGCCGGCATGGCGCTGGAGCAAGCCGCCGACAGCGCTCATCGGCGCAGGGGTCGGGCTCTACACGGCGCTCGGCTTCGATCGGAACCGGCACATGCCGTCATCGATGCGCATCCCGTTGCCGCGGTGGGTGTCGCGCCGCGCCCTGCTGCGCGCCGTGCCCTGGATCGATCCTGATGGGCTGCAGGGCGCCTTCGCCTACCACGACACGTTCAACCTGCACCCGGAGCGGCTGCTGCTGGCTCTGCTCGGCTCGGCGGTGGACGACGGCGCCGTGGCGC
Organism: Ilumatobacteraceae bacterium; assembly: GCA_036736065.1. GTDB lineage: Bacteria > Actinomycetota > Acidimicrobiia > Acidimicrobiales > Ilumatobacteraceae > VFMC01. The sequence continues at coordinate 15,225 of DAINND010000010.1, read as the reverse complement.
TCAACCACGTGGAGGCGACCGGGTTCGTCACGCGCACCGACCCCGGTGACGGCTCGCTCGTCGTGGAAGGGGTCGAGGCGGTCGATCGCCTGACCGGCGCCCAGCACACCGTGCGCGGCGCGGTGGTGGTGAACGCCGCAGGGCCCTGGATCGACCATGTCCTCGACCACCTCGGTCGGCCCATGGGCGTCACCGTCACCCGCAGCAAGGGCGTGCACCTGCTCACCCGTCCGATCGGTGGGGTCGGGCAGGTGTCAGACACGGTGTTCGCACGCGGGCGCAGCGGTCGCCACGTCATCGTCTCGCCGTGGCAGGGCATGTCGTTCGTCGGGCCGACGGACACGCCTCTCGACGGGGGCCCCGAGGCCGTGCGCACGGACGCCGACGACGTCGAACTGATCCTGTCGACGGTGAACGAGACCATCTCGGGCGGCGTGCCCAAGCTCGCCCCCGACGACATCATCGACACGACCGTGGGCGTGCGGCCCCTCATCGGAGGCGGGTCGGACTCTTACACCACGAGCCGACGCCACGAGTTGTACGACCATGGCCCTCGTGGCGTGGCCAACCTGTGGTCGATCGGCGGCGGCAAGTGGACCACGGCCCGGGCCCTCGGGGAGGAGACGGTCGATCGGCTGGTGCGCACGCCGGCGCTGTCCGGTGTGCCGACCCGCCGCTTCCGGTCGCGCTCGACCCCTGTTGCCACGGCCTTCGCCTGGGCCGAGGACGCTGTGCCGTTCATGCGGCGGGCGCTGACGGCCCGTCCGTCGCTCGGCCTCGATGCCGCGGTCGTCGAGCACCTCGTCCGCCTCTACGGGACCGACCACACCGAGGTGCTCGACCTCGTCGAGGCGTCCCCCGACCTCGGGCGACGGATCTCGGACCGACCTGGCGTGCTCGACATCGCCGCCCAGGCGGTGCGCGCAGTCACCCACGAGTCGGCCCGGACCCTGTCGGACGTGACCGATCGCCGACTGGTCGTCGGCACGCTCGGCCCGGTTCCCGTCGACGAGCTGACCCGTGTCGCCCGCGTGATCGCTCCGTTGCTCGGATGGTCCGACGTCGAGACGGCGGCCGCCGTCGACGCCGAGGCTGCTCGGCGGGCTGCGTTGGTTGCCCGGTGGCGTCGATAGCCTGCCCCGCATGGCGATCGATGTCAGCGACGCAACATTCGAAGCAGAGGTGATCCAGCGGTCGATGACCACACCGGTGGTCGTCGACCTGTGGGCCGAGTGGTGCGGTCCGTGCCGGACCCTCGGGCCGATCCTCGAGCGTGTCGTGGCTGCCACCGGCGGCCAGGTCGTGATGGCCAAGGTCGACGTCGACCAGAACCCGGGCATCGCGCAGGCATTTCGGGTCCAGTCGATCCCGGCCGTCTACGCCGTGGTCGACGGCCAGGTCGTCGACGGCTTCCTGGGAGCACAGCCCGAGCACCTCGTGCAGCAGTTCGTCGACTCGCTGCTGCCGAGCGAGGAGGACGATGGCGTGTCGGCCCTGCTCGCCGCCGGCGACGAGGCGAGCCTGCGCCAGGCGCTTGCACTCCGGCCCGACAGCGAGGACGCGATCGTCGCCTTGGGTGAGCTGCTGCTCGCTCGCGGCGAGGTGGACGAGGTGCTCGCGCTCGTCGCCCGCATCCCCGACTCCGAGCGGACCCGCCGGCTCGCTGCAGCCGCTCGTCTGCAGCTGCCCCCTGACGACGACCACGATGCCACGCTCACGGCACTGCTCGACCGGGTCAAGGCCGATGACGAGGCGCGTCAGCAGTTCGTCGACATCCTCGAGCTGATGGGCCCCGACGACCCCCGCACGGCGCAGTACCGGCGCAAGCTCGCCTCTCGGCTCTACTGAGCCGGCCCGGCTGCGCCACCGCCGCAGCGGCCCCTGATCCCCAACGTCTTCCCCCGATGAGCCCGGCGCCTCGCGCGCCCTGCCCGGAGGAGCTGCCGTGGACGCGTTGCCACCTCGTCCCACACCACCACGACCGCTGTCGGCTCGCGCCCGCGAGTGGATCGACTGGTTCGGGATCGGCCGCCTGGCGACGACCGCCCTGTCGGTCGTCGCCGTCGCCACAGGCGGCTTCTGGCTCTTGCGGCCACCGCCGACCCCTGTCGAGACCGGCCTGCCACGGGCGACGCCCAGCTCGTCCGCCACGGTGGGCGCCACCGTGGCCTCGACCGGTGGGTCGACGCCGCCCGCCACGCCCGTGGCGACGACGCCCACCACCACCATCGTGGTGCACGTCGCCGGGGCCGTGGTCGAGCCCGGCGTGTACCGCGTCCCGACGGGGGCCCGGGTGGTCGACGCCGTCGCCGCAGCAGGCGGCGCCACTGCGGAGGGTCGCGCCGATGCACTGAACCTGGCTGCCCCACTGCGCGACGGCGACCGGGTGCACGTGCCCACCGGTGACGAGGCTCCGGTGGCCGTGGCAGGGGTGTCCTCTGCCGGGGGCGGGTCGTCGGCGGCGACCGGTCCGGTGGGGCCGCTCGACGTGAACGTGGCGACCGTCGACGAGCTCGACCGCCTCCCGGGCGTCGGGCCGGCGACGGCGGCGGCGATCGTCGCCCATCGCGAGGCGAACGGGCCCTTCCCGACGATCGACGCGATCGGCGACGTGCGGGGGATCGGCCCCGCCAAGCTCGAGGCGCTGCGCCCGCTGGTGACGGTGTGAGGGCGCGGTGAGCGGCGGTCTCAGAGCACGGGCCGGCCGAGGACGACGTTGGCTGCGAGCGCAGCCAGCCCGCTGCCGACCCAGATGGCGAGCACCATCCATCCGTACTCGGCGGCGAACCCGGCCCAGCTCCGCGAGCGCCGTGACGCCCACCAGCCGAGCGCCATCCAGACGACAGCGCTCCCCGCGACTGCGACCAGCAGAAGGCCTGTGCCCGATCGGAGCGGGATGCCGACCACCGGGAGCAGTGGCGCAGCGAGCACGGCGGCGACGACCCCGAGTGCACCTGCGCGCGGCGACTCGTCGAGGCTGCGGAGCAGCAGGGCCAGCAGACAGAGCGCGCCCGGGAGCAAGAGCGCGACGACCGGGCCGCGCCGGCGCACCGCGCCCAGCGCCACCCGTGCAACAGCCGCGGGATCGATCGTCGCTCGTCCGGTCGTGGCGGGCGGCCGACGAGGCGCTGGCGCGGTCGGCCTCGCCGTGGCAGGTGGCGGCGGAGGCGGGCCGAACCGGGTGGCCTCGAGCTCGGCGAGGCCGCGGAGCAGCCGCTCCTCGGAGGATGGCTCGGGCATGAGGCCATGGTACGACGCCGGACGTTCACCGGACCGCCAGGTCGTGGTGGGCGATGTGCTGCTCGTCGTGCTCGCCACGACACTGGTGCTCGCCACCTGGCGTGGCCCGGCCGCAGCGTTGTGCGGTGCAGCGGTGGTGCTCGTCGTGTGGCAGCGTGCTGTCGTGGCGCTCGGCGCGCTGACCCTCGGCCTGGTCGGTGCGCATCTGTCCGACGCAGCCTGGGAGGCGGTGCAGCCCGATGCGTTGGGACCTGTGCGCACCTGGGCCGTGGTGGTGGGCGACCCCGAGCCCGGGCCGCGCTTCACGCGGGTCGTGCTCGAGATCGAGGGTGAACGCTTCCGTGCCCAGGTCTACGGATCCGAACGCCGCTCGCTCGCTCGCCTCGAGTCCGGCCAGCTCGTCGAGATCGACGGTGAGCGGCGACTCCTGCGCGGCCGGATGGTCCGCGCCGCGCAGGTGCGGCACATCGTTGGTGAGCTCGATCTCACCGGGGCCGGTGACGTCGTCGAGGCCGGTCCGCTCGACCGGGCGGCGAACCGCTTCCGGGCGGCGGTGCGCCGCGGCGCCGAAACGGCGCTCGACCCGGCATCGGCTGCGCTGTTCACCGGGCTCGTGATCGGCGACGACGTGCGCCAGGACGATGCGACGGTCGAGCAGTTCCGCACAGCCGGGTTGTCCCACCTGACCGCTGTGTCCGGGCAGAACGTGGCCTACGTCCTGGCCGTCGCCGGCATCGCGCTGCGGCGCCTGCGCATCGGGTGGCGGGCTGCCGCGAGCCTGGCGCTGATCGCGTGGTTCGTCGTGCTCACCCGAGCCGAGCCGTCGGTGGTGCGGGCTGGGACGATGGCCGGCTGGGGTGTCCTCGCCGCTGCTGTCGGTCGGCCCATCCGGCCGGTGCGCTCACTGGCCCTCGCCGTCGTGGTCCTGGTGCTCGTCGATCCGCTCCTGGTCTGGTCGATCGGCTTCTGGTTGTCGGTGGGCGCCACGGCCGGGGTCGGTGTGATCGGTCCGCTGCTCGAGCCCAGGCTCGGTGGGCCGGCCTGGCTCACGACCGCCGTGGCGGTCACGCTCGGTGCGCAACTCGGCGTGATCGTGCCCAGCCTGCTCGTGTTCGGTCGCCTTCCGGCGCTCGGGGTGCTGGCCAACCTGCTCGCCGTGCCGGTGGCCGGCGCAGTGATGCTGGTCGGCCTGCCCACGGCCGTCGTCGCCGCGGCCGTGCCGACATGGCTCGCCGAGGTCGCCATGCTGCCCGCGGAGCTCGGCACCCGTTGGGTCGCCACCGTGGCCCGGCTGATCGCCTCGCTCGAGCCGTCTGGGGCGCGAGCCGCCATCATCTGGGGGGTCCAGCTGTGGTTGCTCTGGCTGCTGGTGCGGGAGCGTTGGCGGGCTCGGCAGCCCGGTGTGGAACGATGAGAGGGCCATGGGCGTTCACCTCGTCACCGGGTCCGACGACTCGCTGCTCCTCTCCGGTGTGTCCGAGCTGGTGCACCGCCTCGTCGGTGACGGCGACCGAACACTGATGGTGGACGAGTTCGACGACCCCGAGTACGAGCTGGCCGCGGTGGTCGACGCAGCGTCCACCCTGCCGTTGTTCACCGACCGCCGCGTCGTGGTGGCACGCGGGATCGGACGCTTCACGACCGATGACATCACCCCGCTCGTCGCCTATCTCGCCGATCCGATGCCCTCGACGGAGCTGGTGCTCGTCGGCGGTGGTGGGGCGCTGCCCAAGGGCCTGCTCGACGCCGTGAAGCGCAGCGGGGCGAACCTGCTCGACACGTCGCCCCCATCGAAGCCGAAGGACCGCACGGGATGGATCGACGAGCAGTTCGCCGACGCAGGTCTGCGCGTCGACGCAGCTGCGCTCTCGATGCTCGGCGCCTGGTTGGGGGAGGACGCCGGACGCCTGCCCGGGGTGATCGAGACGCTCATCAGCGCGCACGGCACCGGTCGGCGGCTCGGGCGCGACGATGTGGAGCCGTTCCTCGGTGAGGCCGGAGGGGTGCCGCCGTGGGACCTCACCGACGCGATCGATCGCGGTGACACGGCGGGAGCGGTCGCGTTGCTGCACCGGATGATGGACGCCGGTGGGCGTCATGCGCTCGCGGTGATGGCGATCCTCCACGGCCACTACGCCAAGCTGCTCCGACTCGACGGCGCCGACGCACGCGACGAGGCGTCAGCTGCGGCGGCGATGGGGATCAAGCCGGGCTTCCCGGCGCGCAAGGCGCTCGAACTGCACCGTCGACTCGGCAGCGGGGGTGCGACGCGGGCGATCACCCTGCTCGCCCAGGCCGACCTCGACCTCCGCGGCGTCAAGGACTGGCCCGACAGCCTGGTGATGGAGGTCCTGGTGGCCCGCCTGTCGAAGCTGGCGGGCGCCCGGCGCTGAGCAGCAGGCGCAGTCGCCGCTCCCGGCCCCGGACGCGCCACGGCCCGGGCCATGGCCCGGGCCGGACAGCGATCGACGGTGGCGGGGTCAGCCCGTCGCGTTGACCTTGCGCATGAGGCGGCTCTTGCGTCGAGCGGCCTGGTTCGGGTGGATGATGCCCTTGGCCGCGGCCATGTCGAGGCGCTTCACGGCCAAGCGGACGGCCTCGGCGTTGTCCTCGGCGCCGATCGTCTTGGTCGCGGTCTTGACGCGGGTCTTGAGCTCGCTCTTGACCGCCTTGTTGCGGGCAGCGGCCTTCGCGTTGTTGAGGTTGCGCTTCTTCTGGCTCTTGATGTTCGCCACGCTGGTGCTCTCCTGAGATCGTGTGCAGCGCCCGGCCTAGGGGGCGCAGAGCGACGCTCGATACTACCAGCGGCCGGTAGAGTCGACACACCCCCGAGCGCACGAAGCGGCCATGGACCTCGCACGCATCCGCAACTTCTCGATCATCGCCCACATCGACCACGGGAAGTCGACGCTCTCCGACCGCATCCTCGAGATGACCGGTGCCGTCGACGCCCGGGAGATGCGCGCCCAGTACCTCGACTCGATGGACCTCGAGCGTGAACGCGGCATCACGATCAAGGCCCAGAACGTGCGCGTGAGCTGGAAGGGTCACACGCTGCACCTCATCGACACGCCGGGCCACGTCGACTTCGGCTACGAGGTGAGCCGGTCGCTGGCCGCCTGCGAGGGCGTCGTGCTGGTCGTCGACGCAGCGCAGGGGATCGAGGCCCAGACGCTGGCCAACTGCTACTTGGCGCTCGAGCACGACCTCGAGATCGTCGCCGCGCTCAACAAGATCGATCTCCCCGCTGCCGACCCGGAGCGCTACGCCGCCGAGATCCAGCAGGTGCTCGGCATCCCCGCCGAGCAGATCCTGCGCATCTCCGCGAAGACCGGCGTAGGTGTGGCCGACCTGCTCGATGCCGTGTGCGAGCGCATCCCACCGCCGACCGGCGACCCCGAGGCGCCGTTGCAGGCGCTCATCTTCGACAGCCAGTTCGACCAGTACCGCGGCGTCGTCAGCTCGATCCGGGTGATGAACGGGCGCATGTCGGCCGGCAGCCGGCTGCGGTTCATGCAGGCCGATGCGCTCCACGAGGCGATCGAGATCGGTGCTCGCCTGCCGGCCCCGACCCCGGTGGCCGAGCTCCGCCCGGGGGAGGTCGGCTGCCTGCTCGCCTGCATCAAGGACGTCGGCCAGGCGCGCAGCGGTGAGACGGGCACCACCGCGGCGCACGGGGCCACCGAGGCGCTGCCCGGCTACCGCGACCCCAAGCCGATGGTCTTCTGCGGCCTGTTCCCGATCGACGGTGACGACTTCGAGCGCCTGCGCGAGAGCCTGCAGAAGCTGAAGCTGAACGACGCGTCGATCACCTACTCGCCCGAGTCGTCGGGAGCGCTCGGGTTCGGGTTCCGGTGCGGCTTCCTCGGCCTGTTGCACATGGAGATCGTCAAGGAGCGGCTCGAGCGCGAGTTCGGCCTGTCGCTCATCGCCACCGCACCGAGCGTCGAGTACCGGGTGCATCGCACCAACGGCGAGGTCGATCTCGTGGACAACCCGTCGGACCTGCCGTCGCCGCAGTCGATCGACTTCATCGAAGAGCCCTACTTCCGGGTGAGCATCATCACGCCGAAGGAGTACACCGGCTCGTTGATGGAGCTCTGCCAGCAGCGGCGCGGCGACATGCAGAAGCTCGAGTACCTCTCGCCCGAACGTGTCGAGCTGCACTACCTCATCCCGCTGGCCGAGGTGGTCGTCGACTTCTTCGATCAGATGAAGAGCCGCTCACAGGGCTACGCCAGCCTCGACTACGAGTTGAGCGGCTACCTCCGGTCGAACCTGGTGAAGGTCGATCTCCTGCTCAACAGCATCGCGGCTGACGCGTTCAGCACCATCGTCCACCGGGACAAGGCCTACGCCTACGGCGCGCGGATGTGCGAGAAGCTGAAGGAGTTGATCCCGCGCCAGATGTTCGACGTGCCGATCCAGGCTGCCATCGGCGGCAAGATCATCGCTCGCGAGACGGTGAAGGCCAAGCGCAAGGACGTGCTCGCCAAGTGCTACGGCGGTGACATCACCCGCAAGCGCAAGCTGCTCGAGAAGCAGAAGGAGGGCAAGAAGAAGATGAAGTCGATCGGGCGGGTCGAGGTGCCGGGCGACGTCTTCATCTCCGCCCTCAAGCTCGACGACTGAGCCGTGGTCGGCGGTTCCACCTTCCGATCGTTGCGGCACCGCAACGCTCGGCTGTTCTTCGTCGGCCTGATCGTCAGCAACGTCGGCACGTGGATGCAGTCGACCGCGATGTCGATCCTCGTGTACCGGCTCACCGGACGCGGCACCGACGTCGGCATCACGCTCCTGTGCCAGTTCCTGCCGATGCTGCTGCTCGGCGCCTGGGCCGGGTCGGTGGCCGACCGGGTCGACAAGCGGCGGATGGCGCTGTGGACCCAGTCGGCGATGGGCGCCCAAGCGCTGCTGCTCGGCGTGCTCACCCTGGCCGGCCTCACGACGCTTCCGGTGGTCTACCTGCTGTCGCTGGTCCTCGGTGTCCTGGCTGCGCTCGACAACCCCGCGCGGCGGGGACTGGTCGTCGAGCTCGTCGAACGTGACGAGATCATGAACGTGCTCGCCCTGAACACCGCCGTCATGACCGGGTCGCGCATCTTCGGGCCGGCGCTCACGGCCGTGCTGGTCGACCCGCTCGGCCCCGGATGGCTGTTCATCGCCAACGGCGTGTCGTTCATCGCCATCGTCGCTCCGATCCTGGCGATGGACGTGAGCAAGCTCCACCCGAGCCCGCAGGCGCCGCGAGGTGGGAAGCCGGTGCGTGAGTCGCTGTCCTTCGTGCGCCATCACCGGACCCTGGCCGTGCTGTTCGTGACGTTCACGGTGATCGGCACGTTCGCCTTCAACTACTCGGTGTCGCTGCTCAAGATCGCCGACGCACGCTTCGGCGACGAGCGGCTGTTCGGCTGGTTGCTCACAGCCTCGAGCGTCGGCAACGTGCTGGGATCGCTCTACACGGCGGGCCGGCGCTCGGTCGGGATGCGCTACTTCTTCGCCGCGGCCGTGCTGCTCGGCGTGAGCGGCCTCGCGCTGGCCTGGGCGCCGTCGGTCTGGTGGGCCTACGCACTGGCGTTGCCGCTCGGGGCCGGGGGAGCGGCGATGATCGCCGCGCTCAACGGGATCACCCAGACCGAGTCGCCGCCGGACATGCGCGGCCGCCTGTTGGCGCTCGGTGCCGTCGCCTTCCTCGGCACGACGCCGATCGGGGCGCCGGTCACGGGCTGGGTGGCTGACCGGGTGAGCGCGGAGTGGAGCCTCGCCTATGGCAGCGTGATCACCCTCGTCTGCGTTGCGCTCGCGGTCGCAGCGCACCGACGAGGGGTGCCACGGACGGGCGCCACGGCCTCGGCGGCCGTTCAGGATGTGACAGTCGCGGGCTGAGTGGGGGACACTCGTGCCGTGGCCCGCGCACTGCTCTGGTTCCGGCGCGACCTGCGTGTCGACGACCACCCTGCGCTCGCCGCAGCGGCGGCGCACGGCGAGGTCGTGCCACTGTTCGTGATCGACCCTCGTCTGGTGGCGTCGTCGGGTGCCCCGCGGCTCGCGTACCTGCGGGCAGCGCTCGATGCGCTCGCCGCTGAGCTCGGGGGTGCCCTGGTGCAGCGCGTCGGGGATCCGCTCGACGTGGTGCCGGCCCTGGCGCGCGAGGTGGGCGCGGACACGGTGTTCGTGAGCCGCGACTTCGGCCCCTACGGCCGCCGCCGCGACGCCGCCGTCGCCGAGCGCCTCGCCGCCGAAGGCCGGTCGCTGCGCGGCGTGGGCAGCCCGTACGCGGTGGACCCCGGTCGGGTGACCAAGGCCGACGGCACCCCCTACGCCGTGTTCACCCCGTTCTCGCGGGCATGGCTCGACGCAGCGGGTCGGGCCGGGGCGTTGGACGGTCCTGCGGACACCCCAGAGGTGGCCTCGGTCGACTGGGCGGGACCGGGTGACGCCCCGGCGCGCCGCGTCGATCCGGGCGGCTGCGCCGTCGTCCTGCCACCCGCCGATGCGGCGTCGGTGCGCGACCAGTGGGAGCGCTTCCGCGACGGCGGCCTCGACCACTACGACGCGCAGCGCGACCTGCCGGCGGTGGAGGGCACCAGCCGGTTGTCGGCGGCGTTGCGCTGGGGGGTCGTGCACCCCCGCACGCTGCTCGCCGAGCTGCGTCCGGAGAAGGCGCACGAGGTCTTCCGCAGCGAGCTCGCCTGGCGCGAGTTCTACGCGGACGTGCTCTTCCGCCGCCCGGAGACCGCCTGGCGCAACCTCCAGCCGTCGATGGACGCGATGCCCGTCGACGACGACGCGGCGGCGCGCGAGCGCTTCGAGGCGTGGCGGGCCGGGCGGACCGGCTTCCCCATCGTCGACGCAGGGATGCGCCAGCTCCTCACGACCGGCTGGATGCACAACCGGGTGCGGATGATCGTGGCCAGCTTTCTCGTCAAGGACCTGCACCTTCCCTGGCAGTGGGGGGCTCGCCACTTCATGGACCACCTCGTCGACGGTGACCTGGCGTCGAACAACCACGGGTGGCAGTGGGCCGCCGGCACCGGGACCGACGCCGCACCGTACTTCCGGGTGTTCAACCCCACCAGCCAGTCCGCGCGGTTCGACCCCGAAGGCGGCTACATCCGTCGCTGGGTGCCCGAGCTGGCCGAGCTCCCGCCAGCGGAGATCCATCAACCGGGGCCCCTCCGGCGAGGCGCCTATCCCGCCCCGATGGTCGACCATGCTGCCGAGCGCGACGAGGCGTTGCGCCGCTACCGTTCGCTCCGGGAGAAGACTGGCTAGCCTGACCGAAACCCATGTCCGAGGCCACCCATGCTTGACGAGCGCAAGACAGCAATCCTGCGAGCGATCGTGCAGGAATACATCGCCACGGCCCAGCCGGTGGGCTCTGGCCACGTTGCCGCCATTGCCGGCGTGCAGGTGAGCTCGGCGACCGTGCGCAACGAGATGGCCGTGCTCGAGCAGGAGGGCTACCTGGTCCAGCCGCACACCTCGGCCGGGCGGATCCCCACCGACAAGGGCTACCGCTACTTCGTCGACCACCTCACCGAGCGCAGCGGCCTCGACTCGGTCACGCAGCAGCAGGTCGGTGCGTTCTTCGACGCCACGCACGTCCGCCTCGAGGAACTGCTCCACCGGACGTCGAACCTCCTGGCCACGCTCACGGCGCACACCTCGCTCGTGGTTGGCCCGGCGGTCGACCGGGCGACGGTCCGCTCGGTGCAGGTGGTGCCGGTCTCGTCGAGGGTGGCCGTCGTCGTGGCAGTGCTGTCGAACGGATCGGTCGAGAACGAGACCATCGAGTTCGACGGCGAGCTCTCCGACGCGCGTGTGGCGGCCGCGACGGCGCACCTGCAGCGCACCCTCGTGGGCGGGACGATCGAAGACCGTGCGCTTCCCAGGACCGGTGACGATGTCACCGACGAGCTGTGCGCCGCCGCGCTCGCCTCGCTGGTGCGCGCTCGCGAGCACGAGCCGATGTTCGTCGGTGGCGCCTCCGTGGTCGCCCAGTCGTTCGAGGCGGTCGAGACCGTGCGCGAGGTGCTGCAGGTCCTCGAGCAGCAGTACGTCATGGTGTCGCTGTTGCGCGATGTGCTCGGCCGCGGCCAGACCGTGGCCATCGGCGCGGAGACCGGCCTCGAGCCGCTCGCCGCCTGCGCCGTCATCGTGGCCCCGGTGGTGGTCGAAGGAGAGCATGTCGGCACCGTCGGGGTGCTCGGGCCGACGCGCATGAACTACCCGCGAGCGCTCGCCGCGGTCGAGGTCGTGAGCGACCGCCTGGGCCGGCACCTCGCCGAAGGGGCTGGCTGACATGGCCGACTACTACGAGCTGCTCGGGGTGCCGCGCAATGCCAGCCCCGACGACATCAAGAAGGCCTATCGCAAGCGCGCTCGCGAGCTGCACCCGGACGCGAACCCCGACGACCCGTCGGCGGAGGAGAAGTTCAAGGCGGTGGCTCGCGCCTACGAGGTGTTGAGCGACCCGGACCAGCGGATGCGCTACGACCGCTTCGGGGAGTCGGCCACCGGCGGTGCCGCAGGTCCCAACCTCGGCGACATGTTCGGCGGCGGCCTCGGCGACCTGTTCGACGCCTTCTTCGGGGGCGCCGGTGGCGGAGGGCCCTTCGGAGGCAGGGGCGGCCCGTCGGGCCCGCCGCGCGGCCAGGACCTCGAGGTCGTGGTCGACGTGTCGCTCGAGCAGGCGGTGTTCGGGGCGACCATGCCGGTCACCGTTCGCACTGCCACACGTTGCGAGAGCTGCGGAGGTTCCGGGGCCGCCGAGGGCACCCAGGCGGTCACGTGCGCCGACTGCAACGGGCGCGGCCAGGTGCAGCGCGTCCGGCAGAGCCTGCTCGGCCAGATGGTGACGTCGTCGGTGTGCCCGCGCTGCAACGGCCTCGGCCAGGTGGTCCCCAGCCCGTGCGCACCGTGCCGTGGCGATGGTCGGACGATCACCGACAAGACCTATCAGGTCGACATCCCCGCAGGGGTCGACACCGGTTCGACGTTGCGCCTCACCGGCCGCGGCGCCGTCGGTGTGCGCGGCGGCGGCGCCGGTGACCTCTACGTCCACATACGCGTGGCGGCTCACGATCGCTTCGAACGCGACGGTGACGACCTCCTGTGCAGCCTGCCGGTGTCGATCGCCCAGGCGACGCTCGGCGCCAAGTTCACCGTCACGACGCTCGACGGGGACGAGGAGATCATCGTCCCGCCTGGGACCCAGCCGGGCCTGGTCTTCTTGCTCCGCGGGCGTGGCGCAGCGCGCCTGCAGGGCCGTGGCCGCGGCGACCTGCGCGTGCGCGTCGATGTCCAGGTGCCGACCAAGCTCACCGACGCCGAGGCCGAGCTGTTGCGCAAGTTCGCCGAGCTCCGCGGCGAGCCGGTGCAGAGCGAGCAGGGCCTGTTCTCGCGCATCAAGTCCGCGTTCTCGTGAACGACGCGCTGCGCAGGTCGGCCGCTCATGTGCTCGTCGACTCGCTCGACGCACCCGCGCTCGATCCGCTCGACGTCCACCACCTGCTGCGCGTGCTGCGGGTGGGGCCGCGCGACGTCGTGACGGTGAGCGACGGCCGTGGCGCGTGGGCGACGGCAGCGCTCGAGCCCGACGGGGTGCTGCGGCTGCCCGGTGCACCCGAGCGCGTCGAGCGGCCCGCCCCCGTGGGTGTGGCCACGGCGCTGGTGAAAGGGGACCGCGCGGAGCTGGTCGTGCAGAAGCTCACCGAGCTCGGTGTCGACAGGATCTGGTTCTTCACCTCGTCCCGATCGGTCGTTCGTTGGGACGACGAGCGGGGCTCGCGCCACCTGGGCCGGTTGCGGCGCATCGCCCGCGAGGCGGCGATGCAGAGCCGTTGTGTGTGGGCCCCGGAGGTCGACCTGGTGGGTTGGGAGCGGCTCGCGGCCGAGCCGGGAGCGGTCCTTGCCGAGCCGGGCGCGACCGCACGGCTCGACGCGGCGGTGCGCCTCGTGGTGGTGGGCCCGGAGGGCGGGTTCTCCCCGGACGAGGTGGCGTGTGGGTTGCCCACGGTCACGCTGGGTGAGCAGGTGCTACGGGTCGAGACCGCTGCCATCGCGGCGGCGGTGCTGCTCGCCACGGCGCGCCGCGGGCCGGACTGACGCCACGACCGGGGCGCTCGCCAGGTCGGGCCGGGCTCGGCCGGGGATCGGACGCCCGGTGCCGGTTTCGCCACTCCCTGTTGGCATTTTTGACGGAGCGTGGCACTATTACCACACGTGATGATGTCGGTGGCGGCATCACGACGCTCCGAGGGGCATTCAGATGCGTGAATACGACGACGACGATGTGCAGTCGTCGCCCTACAGCCGCAAGGTGGGCGACCGACTCCGGGTGATCCGCCGGCAGAAGCGGCTCTCCCTGCAAGAGGTCGAGGCGAACTCGAACGACGAGTTCAAGGCCTCGGTGCTCGGAGCCTACGAACGCGGTGAGCGGGCCATCTCCGTGCCTCGGCTCGAGCGTCTGGCCAAGTTCTACAACGTCCCGGTCGACCAGCTCCTGCCGCGCGAGGACGTCTCCGCCGGCGGTGAGGGAGGCGAGGCGGAGGCGCCCCGCAAGATCGCCGTCGACCTGCAGAAGCTCCAGCAGTTGAGCGGCCAGCCGTTCGAGATGCTCGCTCGCTTCCTGCGGATGATCCAGGTCCAGCGCCAGGACTTCAACGGCAAGGTCATCACCGTCCGTGGTGACGACACCCGGGCGATCGCGGCGATGCTCGACGTGCCCGTCGACCAGGTGGGCGACCGACTCGACGCGCTCGACCTGCTGTTCCACTACACCGAGCGCCAGTAGCGCGCGGCCGTCCGGCCAGCGCCCGGCGCCAGTAGCGTCCCCACCGTGACCTCGCGCCCGTTCGGCGTCTACCTGCACATCCCGTTCTGCGCGCGCAGGTGTGACTACTGCGCATTCGCGACCTGGACCGACCGTCACCACCTGCAGCAGCGCTACCTCGACGCGCTGCTCGCCGATGTGCGCCAGAGCTGCGCCGAGCCGGCCACCAGCGTGTTCGTCGGTGGTGGCACACCGACGCTGGTGCCCGCTGATGCCCTCGCCGAGGTGATCGCCGCAGTCCCCGTGGCGCCCGGCGCCGAGGTGACGGTGGAGTGCAACCCCGACGACGTCGATCTGGCGATGTTGCGCACCTATATCGACGCCGGGGTGACGAGGGTGAGCATCGGGGTGCAGTCGATGGTGCCGGCCGTGCTCGCCTCGCTGGGCCGGTGGCACCAACCGGACAATGTGGTGCGCGCGGTCGAGGCGGTGCGCGCCGCAGGGCTCACCACATGGAACGTCGACCTGATCTACGGCGCCGCCGGCGAGTCGCGGGCGGACAGGGAGCACACGGTGCGCGCCGTGCTGACCCTCGAGCCGCCGCACGTGTCGGCCTATGCGCTCACCGTCGAGGCCGGCACACCGCTGGCCGCACAGCCCGACCGTCATCCTGACGACGACGACCTGGCCGACAAGTACGAGCTCGTCGACGACCTGTTCGGCGCAGCCGGCCTCACGAACTACGAGGTGAGCAACTGGGCCCGGCCAGGCCATGAATGCCGGCACAACCGGCTCTACTGGCTCCAACACGACTACCTCGGGCTCGGCTCGGCCGCGCATTCGCACCGCGACGGCCGGCGTTGGTGGAACGTCCGCACCCCCGAGCGCTACATCGCCGCGGTCGAGCAGGGCGGTCCCACCGAGGCATCTGGGGAGACGCTCGACCCCGAGACGCGGCGCCTCGAGGGTCTGCAACTCGCCCTACGGATGCGCGAGGGGGTGCCGCTCGGCGCGCTCGACCTCACCGATCTCGACGGGCTGGTGATCGTCGAAGGCGACCGGGTGCGCCTCACCCGAGCGGGCCGCCTGCTCGCCAACGAGGTGTCGCTCCGGCTGCGCTGACTGGTAGCCTCGTGCACGCTGTACGGGCGTATAGCTCAGTTGGTTAGAGCGCCACCTTGACATGGTGGAGGTCCCCGGTTCGAGTC
>DAINND010000009.1:0-20768 GCA_036736065.1 Ilumatobacteraceae bacterium | reverse complement strand
GAAGGGGGGCGAGTTTCCGCCGCAGTTGTTCGCTGGTGGTGCGGCGATCGTCTAGCACCTGGCTGCGCTGCCTAATTACCGCTCCTCCACGTTCGGCACCCACCTGGTCGTCGGGCCGATGTACCACACCGGCCCGCTGTCCGGGATGCGCCTCCTCGCTGTCGGCGTGCCCATCGTGGTGCTCGGCCGGTTCGACGCGGAGCGTGTGCTCGAGGCCATCGACCGGTACCGCATCGAGACGACCGTGATGGTGCCGACCCACTTCAAGCGCTTGCTCGAGCTGCCCGCCGGTGCCCGCACCCGCCATGACGTGTCGAGCCTGCGGCTGGTGGCGCACACGGGTGCGGCCTGCCCGATCGACGTCAAGCACGACATGATCGGTTGGTTCGGCCCGGTGTTCACCGATGCCTATGGTTCGACCGAGGTCGGCACGATCTGCTCGATCAGCAGCCAGGAGTGGCTCGAGCACCCCGGCAGCGTGGGGCGGTGCATCCCGCCGTTCACCCGGGCGATCGTGGTCGACGACGCGGGCGAGGAAGTACCTGCGGGCACCGAGGGTCGGCTCTACTTCGAGGACTCCACCGGCCGCGGGGTGGTCTACGCCACCGATCCGGCCAAGACGGCAGCGGCCCATCTGCGGCCCGGGGTGTTCACGATCGGCGAGATCGGCTACGTCGACACCGACGGCTACGTGTACATCACCGACCGGTTCAGCGACATGATCGTCGCCGGAGGGGTCAACATCTACCCGGCCGAGGCCGAGGCGGTGATCATCGCCCACCCGAAGGTGGCCGATGTCGCCGTGATCGGGGTGCCCGACGCCGACCTCGGTGAGGCCGTGCGGGCACTGGTCGTGCCGATCGATCCGGCCGACGCACCGACCGCCGAGGAACTGATCGGCCTGTGCCGACAGCACCTCGCCGGCTACAAGTGCCCGCGGTCGGTCGAGATCGTCTCCACGGTCGGGCGCAACGCGATGGGCAAGATCAACAAGCGGGCCCTGCGGGCGCCCTACTGGGAAGGGACGCGCACCATTGGCTGAGCAGGCAGCTCCGACGGCCGAGCCCCTCGTCCTGGTCGACGACCCGGCGCCTGCGGTGCGCCGGCTCACCCTCAACCGGCCGACCAAGCGCAACGCCCTGTCGCACGCGCTGCGCGGCCAGCTCTTCGACGCCGTGCGCGCCGCGGACGCCGACCCCGAGGTTCGTGTGGTGGTGGTGCGCGGCGCTGGGGCGTGCTTCTCGGCCGGGTACGACCTGGCACAGGACCCGTCCGAGCCGCATCCGTGGCCGATCAGCCGCGCGGATGGTGCGTGGGCGCGGCACGTGCTCGAGGGCTGGTTCGAGCTGATGGACCTGGCCACGCCGGTGATCGCCCAGGTGCACGGCTACTGCCTCGCCGGGGGCACCGAGCTGGCTGCGTCGTGCGACCTCGTCTACGTCGCCCATGACGCGCAGATCGGCTATCCGCCGGTGCGCTCGATGAGCTCACCCGACATGGCCTGGCACGTCTGGCTGATGGGCATGCGCCGAGCGATGGAGGCGATGCTGACGGGCGACTCGATGAGCGGTGACGACGCGGTCGCCGCAGGGTTCGCCAACCGGGCCTTCGCCGCCGAGGAGCTCGACGAGCGAGTGCTCGAGATCGCTGTCCGGGTGGCCAAGGTGCCGCCCGACCTGCAGGCGATCAACAAGCGGGTGGTGCATCGGGCGATGGAGGCGATGGGCATGCGCGACGGATTGCGCGCCACGGCCGACCTGAACGCCCTCGGGTTCCACCAGCGCAGCTCGCGCGAGTACTTCGCCCGGTTCGCCCAGGGTGTCACCACGGCCCTGTCGGCGCGCGACCAGCAGTTCGGCGACTACCGCACCGGGCCTGATCGGGGAGGCGAACAGCAGTGAGTGACGTCACCAAGGAGTTCATCGTCAGCCCCGAGGTGCTGGCCTGCCCCTACCCGTTCTACGAGCGGGTGCGCAACGAGGCCCCGGTGCACCAGACCCCGCTCGGGTTCTGGTTGGTCAGCCGCTACGACGACGTGATGAGCGTCGTGCGTGACACGGAGCGGTTCAGCAGCAACATGACCAACTCCTTCGTGTCCGGGCCGCCGAGCGACGAGCTCAAGGCCGTCCAGGCGCAGGGCTACCCGGCGGTGAGCACGCTGCTCACCAACGACCCGCCGAGCCACACCCAGTTCCGCGGCCTGGTCAACAAGGCGTTCACCCCCAAGCGGGTGGCCCAGCTCGAAGGTGAGATCCGCCTCATCGCCGAGCAGCTCGTCGAGCAGTGGATCGACCACGGCCGAGTCGAGCTCGTGAGCGAGTTCGCCGTCGGCCTGCCGCTGACGGTCATCGCCGACGCGCTCGGCGTCGACCGGGCCGACATGCCCCGGTTCAAGAAGTGGAGCGACGACTCCGTGGCCCCGCTGTCGGGGCTGCTCACCCCCGAGCAGCAGCTCGAGTGCGCGCGCAGCCGTGTCGAGATGCAGCACTACATGGCCGAGCGCTGCCGCGAACGCCAGGACGAGCCGCGCGATGACCTGCTGAGCGACCTGGTCCAGGCGCGGTTCGACACCGGTGAACGCGCCGGTGAGGGCCTGTCGATGCCCGAGCTGCTCAACGTGATCGAGCAGCTGCTGGTGGCCGGCAACGAGACCACCACCAAGCTGATCGCCGCCGGCATGCTCGCCCTGCTCGAACATCCCGAGCAGATGGCGGCCGTGGTCGCGGACCCGTCGCTGGTCCCCAACCTGGTCGAGGAAGCCCTGCGCTACGAGTCACCCGTGCAGATGCTGCCGCGGGTCACCAAGGTCGATGTCGAGGTCGGCGGTGTCGCCATCCCCGCCAGGTCGGTGCTGATGATGATGTACGGCTGCGCCAACCGCGACACGGCGAAGTTCGCCGGCGGCGAGGCCTTCGACGTCACCCGCGCCAACGCCCGGGCGCACCTCGCGTTCGGTCAGGGCGCGCACTTCTGCCCGGGCGCCGCCCTGGCTCGCAGCGAGGGCCGGATCGCCTTCGAGACCCTGTTCGCCCGCTGCGCCGACTGGGCGCTCGACACGAGCGTCGGGGCGCCGACGCACCGCGAGCTGTCGATGACCCTGCGCGGGCTGTCCGCATTGCACTTGACCTTCACCAGGAGGAGCCCGTGAGCGTCTCGCTCGATCAACTGTCGACCATCCGCTACGAGGTGGTCGACCCCGGTGACCACGGCATCGCCGTCGTCACGCTCGACCGGCCGGAGAGCCGTAACGCCCAGAACAAGCGGATGACCTACGAGATGAACGCGGCCTTCGACGACGCGTCGCGGCGCAGCGACGTGAAGGTGATCGTGCTGCAGGCCGAGGGCCCCCACTTCTCGAGCGGGCACGACCTGCGCGACCGTGAGAGCCACCGCGAGTTCGACCTCGTCTCCACCCACGGCGGCTACGGCCGTGAGGGCCAGGAGGGGCACATGGCCTGGGAGGAGGAGGTCTACTTCCAGATGTGCTGGCGGTGGCGCAACCTCCCCAAGCCGCTGCTCGCTGCCGCCCAGGGCAAGACCATCGCCGGCGGGCTGATGCTGCTCTGGGTCGCCGACGTCATCATCGCTGCCGACGATGCGTTGTTCAGCGACCCGGTGGTGGGGATGGGCGTCAACGGTGTCGAGTACTTCGCCCACCCGTGGGAGCTCGGCGCACGCAAGGCCAAGGAGTTGCTGTTCACCGGCGATTGGGTGACCGCTGCCGACGCGCAGCGCCTCGGCATGGTCAACCACGTCGTGCCGGCGGCCGAGCTGCGCCCGTTCACGATGGCGATGGCGGCGCGCATCGCCACCAAGCCGAGCTTCGCGCTCAAGCTGGCCAAGGAGAGCGTCAACCAGACCCTCGACGCGCAGGGCCAGTTCACGGCGCTCCGTGCCGCCTTCTCCCTCCAGCACCTCGGCCACGCGCACAACCGGGTTCGTTTCGGGATCCCGGTCGACCCGGGACCCGCACCTGCCGGCTGAGTGCGCTGCGTCAGCCGGCGCGTTGGACCAGCCACCAGAGCAGCGCGGTGAGCGACAGCCCATCGCCCACCTCGCCCCGCGCGATCGCGCCACGCAGGTCGTCGATGCCCAGCCACTCGATCCGCTCGCTCTCGGAGGGGTCGCTCGGCGGGCCGATCAGCGTGGCGCCCGCAGCCACGAACAGATGGAAGGTCGCGTCGCTCGTCCCGTTGTGCGGGAAGTAGGTGATCAGGTGCTGCAGCGGCCCCGGTCGCCATCCGGTCTCCTCGAGCACCTCGCGCGCCGCGGCATCGACGGGCGACTCGCCGGCGTCGATCCGTCCGGCCGGCACCTCCCAGCCCCACGTGTCGGTGGTGAAGCGGTGCCGCCACAGCAGCAGCACGCCGCGGCCCGGGTCGAACACCACCGTGCCCGCGGCGTGCGCCGGCATCCGCAGCACGTGGTGCTCGAATCGGGGCCCACCCGGGATCTCGACGTCGGTGAGGGCGAGGCGCATCCACTCGCTGTCGTAGATCACCCGTTCGCCGTGCACGGTCCACTTCATCGCCGGCCCACGATACGCGCGACCATGACGAGGTGACCGATCGACTGAGCGAGCCCGTCCCCGTGACCGAGGGCATCTTCACCTGGCCCAGCGACGAACCGCGGCTGATCGCCAGTCGGTTCCCGGCCAGTGGGGTCACCGTCTTCCCGCAGGCCACGTCGTGCCCGAAGACCTCGTCCACGGACGTGGAGCAGGTGTTGCTGCCCCGACGGGGCACGCTGTGGAGTTGGACGATCCAGGGGTTCTTGCCGAAGAACCCGCCCTATGCAGGGACCGAGTCGGCCAAGGAGTTCGTCCCCTACGGTGTCGGCTACGTCGAGCTGCGCGACGACGCGCACGGTGTCGCCGTGATCGTCGAGACGCGGCTCACCGAGAACGACCCCGGCCATCTGCGGATCGGGATGGAGATGGAGATGGTTGTCGTGCCCTTCGCCGTCGACCGGCAGGGCCGCACCCTGCTCACCTACGCCTTCACCCCCGCCGGCGCCGACCGGAACGGAGCGCAGCCATGACCGATGTCGCCATCGTCGGGATCGGCATCCACCCCTTCGGCCGTCACGAGCTCTCCGGACTCGAGCAGGGCGCCGTGGCGGCGCGCCAGGCGCTCGCCGACGCGGGGGTCGAGTGGCCCGATGTCCAGTACGCATTCGGTGGCGCGGCCGCGGCCGGGGCCGCGGACACGATGGTCAGCGCCCTCGGCCGCACCGGGCTGCCGTTCATCAACGTCTCGAACGGATGCGCGACCGGCGGCAGCGCGCTGATCAGCGCCTACAACGCCATCCGTGCCGGTGCAGCCGACCTGGTGATGGCCATCGGGTTCGACAAGCACCCGCGTGGCGCCTTCGACCCCGACCCCGCAGCGTTCGGCCTGCAGCAGTGGTACGGCGACACGGGGCTCATGCTCACCACGCAGTTCTTCGGGCTGAAGATCCAGCGCTACATGCACGAGCACGGCATCACCCGATCGACGTTGGCCAAGGTCGCGGTCAAGAACTTCGCGAACGGCTCGCTCAACCCCAACGCCTGGCGCCGCACCCCGATGAGCGAGGCCGAGGTGCTCGATGCGCCGATGCTCAGCCATCCGCTCACCCAGTACATGTTCTGCTCGCCCGGCGAGGGCGGTGTCGCCCTCGTGCTGGCCCGCGCCGACCAGGCGCACCGCTACACGGCCCGTCCGGTGTTCCTACGGTCGGCTTCGCTGCGCAGCAGGCCGTTCGGCAGCTTCGAGGTGTTCAACTCGTGGCTGTCGCCGGACCGCGGTGACAGCCCGTCGGTGGCGGCGGCTGCGGCGGCGTTCGAGCAGGCGGGGATCGGGCCCGACGAGATCTCGCTGGCCCAGGTGCAAGACACCGAGAGCGGCGCCGAGGTGATGCACCTCGCGGAGTGCGGTCTGTGCGCCGACGGCGACCAGGAGCAGATGATCCAGCTCGGCGAGACCTCCATCGGCGGTCGGCTGCCGGTGAACACCGATGGCGGGTGCATCGCCAACGGAGAGCCGATCGGCGCCTCGGGTCTGCGCCAGGTCTACGAGAGCGTGCTGCAACTGCAGGGTCGCGCGGGGCAGCGCCAGGTCGAGGGCGCGCGCACGGCGTTCACCCACGTGTACGGCGCGCCCGGCATCAGCGCCTGCACCGTGCTGTCCACCTGACGCAGCGAGCGGTGAGGCAGCCTGTCGCCCTCACCTCTCACCGCACGGGTCAGCCCAGGGTGTCGAGGGTGGCCGTCACGGCAGGTCCCTCCACGATCGACACGTCGAACGCGAAGCCGGTGCCTCCCGAGACGGCGGCACGGCAGGAGAAGGTCTGCCCGACCTCGTCGCTCTCCGGTGGCTCGCAGGTCACCTGTGATCCGCGCCCGAGCTCGTTCCAGATCTGCTCCTGGATCACGAAGCGCGCTTCACCGACCGGGTCGAACTGCTCGCGTGGGTAGAGCGTGTAGAGCGCCCAGGCGCACAAGCCCAGCACGATGAGTGTGATCACGGTCCTCTTGGGCATCGTCCGTCTCCCGACCGAGTGGGCGTGGCCGTCGCGAGACGGTCACGCAGCGGTCACCACCGTCGACAGTCCCCGGAAGCGCTGTGTGCGCACGGTGTCGACGGTGATCAGGACCAGCGCCACCCACACCAGCAGGAAGCCGACCCACCGCAGGGTGACCATCTCCTCGTGGTAGACGAGCCAACCGATGAGGAAGTTGATCGTGGGGATGAGGTACTGCATCGGCCCGATCAGCGTGAGCGGCACCCGGAGCGCTGCGTAGGCGAACAGCATGAGCGGGATCACCGTGGCCACGCCGGTGACGGCCACCAGCGCGCCGTCGAGCGCCGAAGCCGACGACGGCACGCTCTCTGGCCGTCCCGCGAGGGCGGTGACGACGATGATCGCCGGCACCACCAGGACGAACGCCTCGGCAGCCATCGACTCGACCGGGCTGAGGGGCACCTGCTTCTTCAGGACGCCGTAGAGCATCCACGACGTGGCCAGCGCGACGGCGACCGCAGGGAAGCGGCCGTAGCCGACGGTCAGCACCACGACCGCGGCGGTCGCCAGGGCGACGGCGATCCGCTGCAGGCGTCGCAGCGGTTCGCCGAAGGCGAGGACACCGATCGCGATCGTGCCGAGCGGGCCGAGGAAGTACCCGAGCGCGGTGTCGAGCACATGGCCGTTGACCACCGCCCACACGTAGGTGGTCCAGTTCACTGCGAGCAGCAGCGCAGCGAACAGCACGCGCAGCAGCAGTGCCCGGTCGCGCACCACCGAACGCATGCGCGGCCAGCGGCGGGTGACGCTGACCACCACGAGCATGATCGCCGACGCGCTGACGATCCTCCATCCGACGAGCTCGAAGGGGTCGAATGCGACGAGTTGCTTCCAGTAGAGGGTGAGCAGGCCCCAGGCCGTGAACGCCGTGACACCTGCGAGGATGCCGCGGTGCACGGACGCCTCGTCCGGCCCGCCGCCCGAGCCGGCGCTCGGTTGGCTCACAGAGGTTGCTTCCAGCCGTTGCGGTAGGTGACCTTCTCGGCGGGCAGGCGGGACCCGGGTTTGAAGTCGTCGCCGGTGTAGAACGCCACGGGGGTCATCGCCACTTGGGCGACGTTGGCAGGGATGCCGAGCAACTCGGCAGCCTCTTGCTCGAACGCGAGGTGCAGCGTGGTCCACGCCGTCCCGAGCCCGCGACTGCGCGCCGCCAGCATGAAGCTCCACACCGCAGGCAGCACGCTGCCGTACATGCCGGCCAGGCTGCCCTGGGCCATCGACGCGTCGGGTCGGCCGATGTAGCAGGGGATCACCATGGCGGGCACCTCGTGGAGCACGTTGGCCAGGTGGTCACTCGAGGCCATGATCGCGTTGGCGTCGGTGCGGCCCACATCGGCGACAGCGCTGCGCTGGCTGGCGATGTAGGGCTCGTAGGCGCGCCGGTAGAGATCGGCGATGCCCGCCTTGAGCGCCGGGTCGTCGACCACCAGCCAGCGCCACATCTGGACGTTGCCGCCTGCGGGCGCCTGGGTGGCGATGCGGATGCAGTCGAGGATCAGCTCGTGCGGCACCGGGCGCGACAGGTCGAGGCGCTTGCGGACCGCTCGCGTCGTGGTGAGCAGGTGGTCGGTCTGCTCCAGGTCGAACGAAAAGGCCATGCGCCGTAGAGTACGGGAACGCCTTCCCCACGGCCGGATCCTCCACCGGGCCCGGCCGCCGGATCACCCCGAGAGGTGCCCATGACGACTCCCCGCGACCTCTGGCAGCAGGCCTTCGACGCGTCCCGCACTCGCGACGCCGACTACTCGACGATGTCCGGCGTGCCGCTCGAGCCGGTCTACGGGCCCGCCGACGGGTCGGGCGAGTACCCGGGGGTCTACCCCTACACGCGGGGGCCGTATGCATCGATGTACCGATCGAAGCTGTGGACCATGCGGATGTTCGCCGGGTTCGGCACCGCCGAGGACACCAACTGGCGGTTCAAGGAGATCATCCGGGCCGGTGGTGACGGACTGTCCACCGCGTTCGACATGCCGACGCTGCTCGGGCTCGACAGCGACGACCCGATGTCGCTCGGCGAGGTCGGCCGGTGCGGGGTGGCCATCGACACGCTGGCCGACATGGAAGACCTCTACGCAGGGATCGACCTCGGGGCGAGCACCACGTCGATGACGATCAACTCGCCGGCTGCGCCGATCTTCGCGATGTTCGTCGCCCAGGCCGAGAAGGCCGGTGTGCACCGCTCGCGCCTCGGTGGCACGCTGCAGAACGACATCCTGAAGGAGTACCAGGCCCAGAAGGAGTTCGTGTTCCCGCCGCGCCAGAGCATGCGCCTCGTGCGCGACACGATCGCCTTCACCGCTGCCGAGATGCCCCGCTGGCACAGCGTGTCGATCTCCGGCTACCACATCCGCGAGGCCGGCAGCACGGCGGCCGAGGAGCTCGCGTTCACCTTGGCCAACGGGTTCGCCTACGTCGAGCTGGCCCTGGCCGCCGGCCTGCCCATCGACACGTTCGCGCCGCGCCTGTCGTTCTTCTTCAATGCGCACATCGACTTCTTCGAGGAGATCGCCAAGTACCGCGCTGCGCGCCGGATCTGGGCGAGGTGGATGAAGGAGCGTTATGGAGCCGCGCTCGAGCGCTCGTTGCAGCTCCGGTTCCACACCCAGACCGCCGGTGTGTCGCTCACGGCGCAGCAACCCGAGGTCAACATCGTCCGCACGGCGATCGAAGCCCTCGCCGGTGTGCTCGGAGGCACCCAGAGCCTGCACACCAACTCGATGGACGAGGCGCTCGCGCTGCCCACGGAGAAGGCGGCGCGGATCGCGCTGCGCACCCAGCAGGTGATCGCCTACGAGACCAACGTCGCCCACGTGGCCGACCCCCTGGGCGGGTCGTGGTTCGTCGAATCCCTCACCGACGAGATGGAGCGGCGCGCCGAGGAGCTCTTCGCATACCTCGACGCGCTCGGCGCCGGGTCGCTGCGCGAGGGCGTGCTCCGTGGCATCGAGGGGGACTGGTTCCAGGGCCGCATCGCCGACTCGGCGTACGACCTCGAGCGCAAGCTCAACAGCGGTGAACGGGTCGTCGGGGGGGTGAGCGCCTTCACCGAGGGCAATGCCGACGACGAGCTCGATCTGCTCGAGATCACCAACGAGGACGAGGCGCGCCAGCTCAAGCGGCTCGAGACCGTCCGTCACGATCGCGACCAGGCCGCGGTCGACGCGGTGCTGGCCCGGCTCGCCGCCGAGGCCGCCGACCCCGAGGTCAACCTCATGCCGACGCTCGTCGAAGCCGCCACCACCTATGCCTCGCTGGGCGAGATCATGGCCTCCTTGGCCGGCGTGTTCGGCCGCCACGTCGAGGTGCCCACGATCTGATCGGCCCCGCCTTCCCTGTGGTCGGAGTCCGGGTCTAGCGTGGCCGTCGGACGACGACGTGAGGGGGCGTGATGATCGATCCGTCGGTGATGCCCGAGCTGCTGGGGGCGTTCCTCGCCCACCAACAGCCGGCATGGCGCAACGTGAGGGTGAGCTCGTACGACGTGATGACCGGTGGCTACAGCCGGTTGCTCGCCAGGGCCGTGGTCGAGCACGACGACGGCCGTGAGGTGATCGTGCTGCGCGGCGATCCGCCGGCGGACAAGATCCTCATCCACACCGACCGGGAGCAGGAGTGGGAACTGCTCCGGGTGCTCGCCGGGCATGGCATCCGCACACCGCGGCCGCTCCACTTCGACCCCTCCGGCGGTGCGCTCGGCACGAAAGCGTTGATCATCGAGTTCAGCGACTCGACCTCGTTCCTGCCCTATGTGGCGGCAGGAGGGTCGACCGAGGGCCTGGCCGTCAAGTTGGCCGATGCACTCGCCAGCTTCCACGCCATCCCGGTCGACGCCCTGCCGTCGCAGTTGGCCCGCCCCACCAGCTGGGACGCCTACATGACGTCCCGGATCGACGAGTGGCGGCGCACGGCCGATGCCCACATCGAGGACCTGCCGGTGTTGCGCTACATGGCGGGGTGGCTCGACTCGCACCGGCCGGTGCCGGTGCCGCTCACGCTGATGCACGGCGGCTTCCAGAGCGCCAGCCTGATGGTCGGGCCCGACGGGCACTTCGAGGTCCTCGACTGGGAGCTCGCCTCGATCGGCGACCCGCGCGAGGACATGGGCTACTTCAAGGCGGTCGCCCAGGTCGCCCCGCCGGACCTGCTCGACGACGCGGGCTGCGAGGCGTTCTGCGCCCGATACCGCGAGCTCACGGGCCTCAACGAGCTCCAGCTCAACCCGGCGGTCGTCGCCTACTTCCTGATCCTCGGCGTGATCGGCACCGTCCGCCGGCTCATCGAGGGTGGCGCCGACTACGCGCGGGGCACGAACCGATTGATCGCCTCGGTGTTCAACCTCAACACGGTCCAGTTCGGCCAGAGCGTGTGGCTGCCGACCTCGGACCTGCTCGGCCCCGTGCTCGACCAACTCGCTGCGATCGCCGCTCAGGCAGAAGGGAACCTCGGCTGATGCTCTCCCGACCGACGACCGAACAGATCCTCCACGGCATCGCCGCCGAGCTGCGCGACGTCGTCGCGCCGGAGGTCGCCAGCGAGCCCGTGAAGGTGGTGCTCGGCCAGATCGACCAGCTCCTGCGCAGCCTCGCCACGCGCAGCGCCCACGAGATCGCATGGATGCACGACGAAGCCGACGCGATCGGCGCAGTCACCGGCACCGAGCTGGGCTGGCCGGCGTCGCTCCACCTCGACGACG
The DNA here is from genome assembly GCA_036736065.1 of Ilumatobacteraceae bacterium. GTDB lineage: Bacteria > Actinomycetota > Acidimicrobiia > Acidimicrobiales > Ilumatobacteraceae > VFMC01. The sequence goes on along the minus strand of DAINND010000009.1, from coordinate 9,508 downwards.
TCGTCGCCTGGTACGACTCGGTGTCCCGCGCCCTGTCGGCAGCGATCGACGCCGCGTTCGCCGCCGGCGCCACGGCGCGGGTGGCCGAACAGCAGGCGCTGCTCGACGCGCGGTCGGCCAACGAGATGCGCATCGTCGGGGCGCTCGACCTCGTCGGTCGCGGCTGATCCACCGCCTGCAGAAATCCTGCTCACGGCTGCGGGTGCGTCCCGAGCGTGTGCTAGCCAGTGGTGTGCCGGACGTCACGCCGGCACCGACGGCCACCCGGCCGACGTCCACGCAAGGGGGAAGAGTGACCAAGAGAACCACGACACTGATCGCCGGTCTCCTGGTGATGGGCATGGTCGCAACGGCCTGCTCTGAGGAGGAGACGACGACCACCACGGCGGGGCCGGCAACGACAGCCGCACCGACGGAGACCACCGCGGCTCCCACGGAGACCACTGCGGCTCCCACCGACACGCCCGCTCCGCCCGGCGCCCCCGGTGGCGGCGACGAGCTCGTCCAGTGGGCGCTCGCCTACACCGGCGGCACCGCAGGTGCGGCGAGCGGCGACCCGATCAAGATCGGCTACGCCAACTCCGAGGACTTCTTCCCGGAGAACACGGTGGGCATGAACGCCGCCATCGAGTTCATCAACGCCGAGCTCGGCGGCGCCGGTGGGCGCCCGCTCGAGCTGGTGCCCTGCAAGATCGTGGCCGCCGAGGACGGCGCGAAGTGCGGCACCGCGCTGGCCCACGACCCGGAGATCGCGCTGGTCGTCACCGGCACCATCCTGGTCGGCAACGCCGAGCTCTACGCCTCCCTGAACGGCAAGAAGCCGGTCATCGTCGGCAACGGCGTCGCTGCTGACGACTTCAGCACCCCCGTGGGCCAGTCGTTCACCGCCGGTTCGCCGGGCGTGATCGTCGGCATGGGTGGCTTCGTCGCCACCGGCCTGCCCGAGAAGCCGGCGTCGGTGGCGATCCTCGCCCAGAACAACGCGGCGGGCCAGGCGGCCGCCGACCTGCTCTTCAAGCCGGTCATGGACAAGAACGGCATCGCCTACACCTACGTCGGCGTCGATGACACCGCGACCGCTGCTCAGGTGCAGGCTGCCCTCGAAGCCGTCGGCGCTGACGAGGCCGACGTGCTCGTGCCGCTCATCACGGTGCAGCAGTGCATCAACATCTACGACGCCATCAAGGCGCTCGGCATCAACCCGACCGTCGTCACCACCGGCCTGTGCTTCGGCACGCCGATGACCGACCACCTCAAGGAGGTCGGTGAGGACGGCCCGGTGCCCAACGGCTGGTACTTCGGCGGCTACGGCTACAGCTACTTCGCCCCGGACCTCGAGAGTGGCATGCAGACGTATGTCGCGAAGATCCAGGAGTACGGCGAGCCCGCTCCGGGTGCGTCGACGCTCGAGTACACCGGCTTCGCCGGGCCCTCGTTCGCCAACATGATGACGATCGCCAAGTTCATCAACGAGCTCGGCGCGGACAGCCTCGACTTCGCCAGCCTCGACGGCAAGATCAGGGGCTTCACCGGCCCGATGATGCTCCAGGTCGGTCCGCTCAACTGCGGCAAGCTGGTCATCCTCGGCCTTCCGATCTTCATCACGCCCTGTGCTGCGCAGATCGGCATCCAGCAGTACCTCGACGGCGAGTGGATCAGCGTCGCCGACGGGTTGAACGGCTCGCCGATCGACGTGACCACGATCTGATCACGAGTCGGTCGAGCACCATGAGTTGACGACGATCCCGGTGGGCCCCGCTGCTGCGGTGGCCCACCGGGATCCGTCGTTGTCGGACACCACGCACTCGGCGTGGAAGGGGGAATCGGGATGGACAACGTGGCGTCTCAGAGGCGGCCGGTGTCGGTGTATCTGCGGTGGATCATCGTCGGTGCGGCAGTGGCGCTGATCGACTGGGCGCTGATCGATCCGCAGACACGCGACAAGTTCCTGTCGGGCTCGGGCGTGGCCCAGGGTGCGCTCATCGCAGCGATCGGCCTCGGTGTGGTGCTCACCTACCGGGGCTCGGGCGTCGTCAACTTCGCCAACAGCGCGATCGCGATGTACATCGCATACGTCTACGCCGTGCTGCGACGTGAGGGCGACCTGTTCCTACCTCCGCTGCCCAACCCCTTGGCGCTCGTCGAGGGTGTGGTCCACTGGTTCCAGCCACGTGAGGAGTGGATTGACCTGCCCGACTGGCCGACGGCCATCAGCTTCGGCCCCAACATGCAGTTCTGGCCCGCGCTCATCCTGTCGCTGCTGTTCGCCGTCCTGCTCGGGCTGCTCATGCACCTGCTCATCTTCCGCCCGCTGCGCAACGCGCCACCCCTGGCCAAGGTGGTGGCCTCCATCGGTCTCTTCCTCTACCTGCAGGCCGTCATCATCCGCCGCTTCACCATCCAGCCGTACACGGTGAAGTCGATGCCGTTCTTCGATCCCAACGCCCCGCCCGTCGAGCTGCCGATAGGCATCTCGATGGGCAAGGACGCGCTCACCATCGCCGTGCTCGTGGTGGTCTTCACCGTGCTGCTGTGGGCGGTGTTCCAGCTCACCCGGTTCGGCCTGGCCACGCGTGCCGCCTCCGAGAACGAGAAGGGCGCCGTGGTGCTCGGGTTCTCCCCGGATTTCCTCGCCGGCGCGAACTGGGTGATCTCCACCGTGATCACCGGTCTGCTCGGCATCTTCGCGGTCACCATCGCCGGCACGGTCGCCCCCACCGTGCTGCCGGCGCTCATCGTCCCGGCGCTCACCGCTGCGCTCGTCGGCAGCTTCACCTCGTTCGGGTGGACCACGGTGGCGGCCTTCGTGCTCGGCATGCAGTACGGCCTGGTGAAGTACCTCGAGGTGCGCCACGACTGGTTCCCGAGCAACGGCAACAGCCCGATGCCCGGCTTCGAGTTCGTGCTGCCGCTCGTGGTCATCGTGCTGTTCCTCTACCTGCGTGGCAAGAGCCTGCCCACACGTGGCGCCATCAGCGCCGGACGCCTGCCGTTCTCCCCGACGCCTCCCACGTGGGCCATCCGCTACGGCGGTCCTGCGCTCGCGTTGCTGACGGCGGTCCTCGCCCTGTTCGTGCTCACGCCGGCGTTCCGCCTCGCGCTCTCGAACACCCTCATCGGGGTGATCATCTGCCTGTCACTCGTGGTGCTGACCGGCTACGTCGGGCAGATCTCGCTCGCACAGATGTCCTTCGCGGGCATCTCTGCGTTCCTCGTGGCGAAGATGACCACCGAAGCTCCGATCAAGATCCCGCTGCCGTTCTCCGACGCGTCGCTGACGGTGATCCCGGAGACCCCGTTCCCGATCCCGATCATCATCGCCGGTCTGGTGGCGATGCTCGTCGGGGTGATCGTCGCGATCCCGGCGCTGCGCGTGCGCGGTGTCAACCTGGCGATCGTCACGCTGGCCTTCGCCGTCGCGGTCGATCGGTTCATCTTCGCCAACAAGGCCGTCAACGGCGGCTTCCAGGGCGCCAAGGTCGATGCGCCGAGACTGATCGTCGAGCCCCGTGACGTGAAGTACAGGATCGCCGGTCTCACGGCGGGTGACGGGCTCCAGCCCAACCCGATGACGGCCATCTTCTGCCTCGTCGTGGTGGTCATCCTCTGCTACGCGGTGGCCAACCTGCGCCGCTCGGCAACGGGCCGACGGATGCTCGCGACGCGCAGCAACGAGCGTGCTGCCGCTGCGGCAGGCGTCAACGTGTCGGGCATGAAGGTGCTCGCGTTCGCGGTGTCGGCCTTCATCGCCGGTGTCGGTGGTGCGGTCATCGCCTACCGCTCCGGCAGCGTCACCACCGACAAGTTCACCTACATCCAGTCGCTCACCTTCCTCGCCTTCGCCTACATCGGCGGCATCACCAGTGTGTTCGGAGCGATCAGCGGCGGGTTCTTGGTGGCGGGCGGACTGGTGTTCACCTTCGGTGACCGCGTGCTCGGCATCCCCACCGAGTTCACGCTGCTGCTCGGTGGCCTGGGTCTGATCTTCGCCGCCATCCAGAACCCCGAGGGCATCGCCGGTGCCGTGCGCCAGGTGGGCGCCCACCTGCGGATGCGACGTGCCGCATCGTCGCCACCGCCGGATGTGGGATCATCGTCGTCGCAACCGGCGACCGCCAGCGCGGGAGGGCACTGAGATGGCACTGCTCGAGACCTACGGCATGTCGGTGACGTTCGGCGGCCTGAAGGCGGTCAACGACGTCGACTTCCAGGTGGAGCCGGGCAAGCTCGTCGGGCTGATCGGCCCGAACGGCGCCGGCAAGACCACCTTCATCGACGGCATCACCGGCTTCGTCCCCACCACCGGGCGGATCATGTTCGACGGCAAGGAGATCGGCGATCTTCCCGCCCACCAGCGCGCCAAGGCAGGCCTGGCGCGCACCTGGCAGTCGCTCGAGTTGTTCGACGACCTGACCGTCCGTGAGAACCTGCAGGTCGCCGCCGAACGGCAGACGATCGGGAGCTTCTTCGCCGACCTCGTCGCTCCCCGGCGTCGCCGCGACCAGTCGAGCATCGAGTTCGCGCTCGACGTGCTCGGCATCGCCGACCTCGCCGACAAGATGCCGACCGAGATCAGCCAGGGCCAGCGCAAACTGGTGAGCGCTGCCCGTGCGCTCGCAGCGCGGCCGAAACTGGTGTGCATGGACGAGCCCGCTGCGGGCCTCGACACTGCCGAGAGCAACGAGCGCGGTCAGCGGCTGCGCTCGATCATCGACGCAGGCATCACGATCTTCCTGGTCGATCACGACATGGGCCTCGTGCTCAACGTGTGCGACTACATCTACGTCATCGAGTTCGGGGTGAAGATCGCCGAGGGCACGCCCGCCCAGGTGAAGCGCGACCCGAAGGTGATCGAGGCCTATCTCGGGTCGTCTGCGGCCGAGGAGCCCGGGCACCCCGCGACCACGGCAACTGAAGGAGGCGAGTGATGGCATTGCTCGAGATCGACGACATGTCGACCGGCTACTACGGCGTGCCGGTCGTGCGCAACCTCGACCTGACCGTCGATGCCGGTGAGGTCGTCGCCCTGCTCGGCCCGAACGGCGCGGGCAAGACCACGACGCTGCTCACGACCTCGGGCCTCAACCCGCTCCTGTCCGGGGACATCCGCGTGCTCGGCCAGTCGGTGAAGGGACGTCGGCCCCACCTCATCGCGCGCGAGGGCCTGGCCCACGTGCCCGAGGACCGCAGCCTGTTCTTCCAGCTCACCGTCCGCGAGAACCTCCGCCTGGGCGCGGCCAAGGGCGCCGCCGATCTCGATCAGGCGCTCGGCTACTTCCCGGCGCTCGAGAAGCTGATGGACCGCCGCGCCGGCCTGCTGTCGGGCGGTGAGCAGCAGATGCTCGCGATGGCTCGTGCGCTCACGGTGAAGCCGAAGATGCTGATGGTCGACGAGATGAGCCTGGGCCTCGCCCCGATCATCGTCGAGCGGCTCCTGCCGGTGCTCCGTCGCATCGCTGACGACACCGGTGCCGGTGTGCTGCTGGTCGAGCAGCACGTCCACCTCGCGCTCGAGGTCGCCGATCGCGCCTACGTGCTCAACCACGGCTCGCTCGTGATGGAGGGCGATGCGAAGGAGCTGGCGGCCAACCGGCACCTCCTCGAGTCGAGCTACCTCGGCGGCGGCGAGATCGACGACGCCGAGGCCTCGGCCCACTGAGGCCCGGCGCCGGGCATCGCACCGTTGTAGCGTCGATCCCGATGGACATCACCGGGACGAAGGAGTGGCAGGCGCTGCTCGGCGTGCCGCGCCCCGGGCACCTGCGCGAGCTGTTCGCCGCAGACCCGGAGCGGGTCGAGCGCTACACGGTCCGCGCCGCCCACCTGCACGTCGACTGGTCGAAGCACCTCGTCGACGACGGCGTGGTCGACGCCCTGCTCGACGTCGTCGAGGCGAGCGGCATGACGGCGCGACGCGACGCGATGTTCGCCGGCGAGCCGATCAACCTGACCGAGGACCGCTCCGTGCTGCACACCGCGCTGCGCGCGCCGCGCGGGTCGAGCCTCGTCGTCGGTGGACGCGACGTGGTCGCCGACGTCCACGTCGTGCTCGAGCGGATGCGCGCCATCAGCGACCGGGTCCGTTCGGGGGAGTGGACGGGTGCCACGGGGCTCGCCATCCGGACCGTGGTCAACCTCGGCATCGGCGGGAGCGACCTCGGCCCGGCGATGGCCTACCTCGCCACGAGGGCGTTCGGCCGGCAGGACCTCCAGTGCCGGTTCGTCAGCAACGTCGACGGGGCCGACCTGCACGAGCAGCTGCGCGAGCTCGACCCTGCGACGACGCTGTTCGTCGTCAGCTCGAAGACCTTCACGACCGTCGAGACCATCACCAACGCCCGGGCAGCGCGCCGGTGGCTCACGGCAGCGCTCGGTGAGGAGGCCGTGGCCCAGCACTTCCTGGCGGTGAGCACCAACCTGGCCGAGGTGGCGGCCTTCGGGATCGACGCCGAGGCCGTGGTGGGCTTCTGGGACTGGGTCGGAGGGCGGTACTCGCTCGACTCGGCCATCGGCCTGTCGTTGATGATCGCCATCGGCCCCGATGCCTTCGGAGAGATGCTCGCCGGGATGCGCGCGATCGACGAGCACTTCCTCACCGCCCCGCTGCGTGTGAACGCGCCCGTCGTCATGGCGGCGCTCGGCATCTGGTACCACACGGTGCTCGGCGCCGAGACCAAGGCCGTGCTGCCCTACTCGCACGAGCTGCGCCGTTTCCCGGCCTACCTGCAGCAGCTCGACATGGAGTCCAATGGCAAAGGGGTGCGTCTCGACGGCTCGCCGGTTACTACCACGACCGGGCCGATCGTGTGGGGTGAGCCAGGCACCAACGGCCAGCACGCCTTCTTCCAACTGCTCCACCAGGGCACGCATCTCGTGCCGGTCGACTTCATCGGCTTCGCCCGCCCCAACCACCCGCTGGTCGACCAGCACGACCTGCTGATGGCCAACATGTTCGCCCAAGCGGAGGCGTTGGCGTTCGGGCGCTCCCTCGACGAGGTGGTGGCCGCCGGCGTGCCCGAGCACCAGCGCACCCATCGAGTGTTCCCCGGCGACCGGCCGAGCACCACGATCGTCGCCGAGCGGCTCACCCCGTCGGTGCTGGGCCAACTGATCGCGCTCTATGAGCACATCGTGTTCGTCCAGGGCTGTGTGTGGGGTGTGAACAGCTTCGACCAGTGGGGTGTCGAGCTCGGCAAGGCGCTGGCCACTCGGCTCCTTCCCGAGCTGCCGGGCGCCGCCGAGCACCCCCACGACTCGTCGACGGCCGCGCTCGTCGAGTGGTACCGCGGGCACCGCGCCCCGGGCTGAGCGCAGTGAGAGGCGCACCCCTCAGCTGGTGACGCGCACCGTGTTGGTGCCGACGTCGATCTGATACACGGCGTGGGTGTACACGGGTGCGCCCTCGGTCTTGACGGTCTCGACCATGCGGTAGTCGGCGCTCCATCGCTCGGGGGTCACGGTGTGGAGGATGTAGCCGCGGTGCTCGAGCTCCACGTCGACGATGTCGGGGAAGGCGATGAGCACGTCGGTGACCGCCGGGTCCACGTTGCCCCCCGACGAGATCGAGGTGGCGACGAACTCGACGCCGACGGGGGTGCCGGTGCCGCGTTCGCCGACACGGAGGTTCCCCGTCCCGGCGAAGTGGATGTCGCCGGTGAGCACGACGACGTTGTCGACCTGGCGTGCTGCGAGTTGCTCGATGATCCGGTTGCGTTGCCGCGGGTAGCCGTCCCACTGGTCGTAGTTGAGCACCGCCTCGCCGAGCATCAGGTCGCCGAACACGGTCTGGTTGCCGATCACGTTCCACACGGCCGGGCTGTCACCGCCCAGCGTGTCGAGCAGCCAGGCCTCCTGCTCGGAGCCGAGCATCGTGCGGTCCTCGTCGAAGGTCTCCGGGCACGCCGGCTCGACGTTGAGCGTCACGTCGCCGCAGGCCTGGTCGGTGCGGTACTGCCGCCCGTCGAGGAGCGCCAGGTCGAGCAGCGAGCCCCAGCGGAAGCCGCGATAGATGCGGAACTCGTCGGTGTCGTTCGGCGGAGCGAGGTCGACGGGCATGTGCTCCCACCAGGCCTGGTAGGCGATGCGCCGCCGTTCGGCGAACCCCTCGGACTCCTCGGGCCGCTCCGGCACCAGGCCGGCGTAGTTGTTCTCGACCTCGTGGTCGTCCCAGATGACGTACCACGGGCACGCTGCGTGCGAGGCGCGCAGATCGGGGTCGGAGCGGTAGAGCGCGTAGCGGTTGCGGTACTGCTCGAGGGTGCGCACCTCGGCGGTGCCGTCGTGGCTGCGCACCACGTCGCCGCCGTCGACCGGGCGGGAGGCGCCCTCGTAGATGTAGTCGCCGAGCCAGACCACGAAGTCCGGCTGCTGGTCGGCGATGTCGCGGTGCGCCGTGTAGAGGCCGTTCTGGTAGTTCTGGCAGTTGGCGCTGGCGAAGCGCACCTCATCGGTCGCGGTCGTCGCCGATGGCGCCCGACGGGTGCGCCCGGTCGGGCTCGTGTAGCCGCTGACCGAGAACCGGTAGAACCACCAGCCTTCGTCGAGCTCGACGCGCACGTGCAGGCTGTGGCCGTGCGCGGCGCGAGCGAGCTCGACCCCGCTGGCGACGGGCTCGGTGAACACCTCGTCGCGGGCGATCTCCCAGGTCACCTCGACGTCGTCGCCCGGCATGCCTCCGCCTGCGAGCGGATCCGGAGCCAGACGGGTCCAGAGGATCACGGCCGATGCCGACGCATCGCCGCTCGCGACCCCGAGCGTGAAGGGGTCAGCAGGGAGCTCGACCGGCGCCATCGTCGTGGTCGGAGCCGGCGTGGAGGGAGGTGCAGGCGTGGTGTCGGGTGCGGAGGGATCGGGACCGGAGGGCGCGGGCGCCGAGGTGATGGCGTCCGGACCGGCGTCGCCGCTGCAGGCGGTCGCAGCCGACACGATGACGATGGCCGAGGTGGCGAGGAAGCGGCGTCGGGAGATGGGCTGCACACCGTGAGTCTTGCCGATCGGGCCGCGGTCGGCGTCGACCGCCCCGTGTCGACGCGACCGGGCGTCGTGGGCGAGACTGGCGCTCATGAGCGGCGACTCCACCGGCTCCTCGCAGAACGTCTCGCTCGACGGGTTCAACCCCTTCAGCGAGGCGGTGCAGCAGTGCCCGCACCTGTACTACCGCGCGATGCAGGAGCAGGCGCCGGTGTTCCGGGTGGAGGGCACCGACCTCTACATGGTCACCAAGCACGAGCTCGTCACCCCGATCCTGCGCGACACGGCGACGTTCAGCAGCCGCTTCCAGACCGCCGGTGACATGCCCAAGGGCGACGTGGTCGAGCGGATCAAGGCCGTGCTCGCCAAGGGATGGCCGCAGGTGCCGACCATGCTCACCATCGACCCGCCGCAGCACACCCGGTACCGCTCGACCGTGGCGCCGTACTTCACGCCCAAGAGGCTCGCCGAGCTGAAGGCTCCGGTGGCCGACATCGTGTCGATGCTAATCGCTCGCCTTCCCGACGGCGAGGTGGTC
>DAINND010000008.1:0-20842 GCA_036736065.1 Ilumatobacteraceae bacterium | reverse complement strand
CGCGCTACGCGTCTCCGCCGCTGCTGTCGCGCATGGGCGAGGCCGGCCTGCTCGGCCGCAAGGCCGGCCGCGGCTTCTACGACTACCACCGCTGAGGCGTGCGGTCAGGCCTCGGATCCGAGCGGCAACTCGATGCGGAACACCGCACCAGGCGCATCGTGCTCGATCAGTTGGACCCGGCCGCCGCAGCTCTCGACGAGTGTCCGCACCGTCGGCAGGCCGAGGCCGCGACCTTCGCCCTTGGTCGTCGCGAACGGATCGAACAGCACGGGCCGGAGGTGCTCGGGGACGCCGGGGCCGCTGTCGCTCACGGTGAGCTCGACCCCGCCCTGCCCGGAGGCCATCAGCGTGGGAGCGAGGCGGATGTCGATCCGACCGTCGCCGGCGAGCGCGTCGGCGGCATTGCTCACGAGGTTGAGCAGCACCTGCATGAGCTCGCTGTCGGCCAGTGCGACCTCGACCTCGTCGCCGATCTCGAGGTGCAACGCAACGGCGACGCTGCCACCTGCGACCGACTCGAGCAGTGGGAGCGCGCTGCGCACCGACGGTGAGACAGCGCACCGTCCGGCACCGGTCGACGTGACGCGGAGCCGCTGCAACCGAGCGGTCATGCCGGAGGCGCTGTCGCACACCTGCTGGATCCGGTCGATGGCCGGCCGTGCGCTCGGCGGGAGCTCGGAGTTGGCAGCGAGCAGGTCGCACTGGAGCGACACCATCGTGATCAGGTTGTTCATGTCGTGGGCGACGCCGGAGGCGAGACGTCCGATGTAGCTCAAGCGCTCCTGGCGCTCCACCACAGCGCGCGCCTCGCGCTCGGCCTCCTGGGCGGCAGCACGTTCGCGATCGGAGCGGATGACGTCGATCATGTGGGCGCACACGGCGAGATAGGGCTCGAGCGCGGCGATGTCGTCGGCGGAGAACCCGCCGGGATGGTTGGCCACACCCACCATGCCGATGAGCTCGTCACCACGGTTGAGCGGAAGGCCGAGGAAGCTGTTGAGCGGGGGATGCCCGGGAGGCAGCCCACCGCGGCGCGGGTCGTTGGGGGCGTCGTTGCTGATGAGCGGTGCGCCACTCGAGATGACCCGGCCGAACAGGGTGTTCAGGTTCTCGAACACCAGGCCGTTGTCGGGGCCCTTGGTCGACTCGTAGAGCGCCTTCGTGGGAGCGTCCCACGAGATGTCGGTGAGCGCCCAGCTCTTCAGGTACGGCGTTCCGTCGGGGTGGTGGAGGATCTCGCCGATGAAGCCGTACTCGCAGCCGGTGAGGAGCAGCACGTCGTCGAGCATCCGCTCGAACAGCCGGGGCCGGTCTCCGTCCCGGAAGTACAGCAAGTGGGCGCGCTCGATGGCGGCCAGGACGGCAGACGGCGACGGTCGACCGGGTGCGCTCACGCAGCGGAGGCTAGCCGGAGCCATTCACCGGGAACCGAGGTCCCGACAGTGCCTAGCGCCAGGTGATGCCGCGGCGAGGACGGCGGTCGGTGGTCGTGGCGGGCTGCTGCGTCGTCATGGCAGGGATTCAACTGCACGCCACACGGGCCGTGGCACTCGGCTTCCCCCCGACCTGGCGCAGCTTCCCCTCGATCGTCGAGGGAGATCCCTCAGCGGGCGCCGGTCGCGTGAGAGCCAGCCCAGCGGAGCACCGCCTGGACCCGCGGGTTGACCGCCTCGTCGCGGGCATCGATGCCGAGCTTGACGTAGACCGTCGACAGGATGCGCTCGACGGTCTTCACCGAGGTGTGCACCTCGTCAGCGATCGCCCGGTTGCTCAATCCCGCGGCCAGCGCCACCAGCACCTCGCGCTCACCCTGGGTGAGGCTGACCAGTGCCGGGTCGGACGGGGTGGCGTGCCGGTGGAGCTCGGGGTCGATCATCACCATCCCGGACACGACCGCGTCGATCGCCTGGCGAAGCCGTCGGCTGGTGTTGGTGCTCTTCAGCAGGTAGGCCCACGAGCACGTGAGGCGAGCGGGCAGCTCGGCGATCAGCTCGACGCGCGCGTCGCCACTCAGCACGACGACGCCGCGTGGGCGGCTGACTCCCAGACGGCCGGTGCTGGCCTCGGAGGCGAGGTCGAGACCGCTCCCGTCCGGCAGGTTCAAGTCGACGATCATCACGTCGACCGACCTGCCCGGCAGCTCGCGGCGGGCCTCGGCCTCGGAGCGGAAGACACCGACGAGGTGGAGATCCGGCTGGACCGCCACCCACTCGCCGAGGAGGTCGCCGAGCAACTGCTCATCCTCGATGACGGCGACACCGCGCCGGGTCGACGGTGGGGTTGGTTCGGGGGACGTGCTCATGCCACCTCCGGCGCGTGGCGTGCCACTTTGCTGTCCTGCTTGTGCGCGCGTAATGTTTTGCGCTTCAGGTTTGCAGCGTGGTTATGACGCCGGGCTTGCTCGCCACCGGCGTGGCCGGTGATGAACAGCACCGGCAGTTCGGGGTTCGCCTCGCGGAGTTGCTCGGCGAGGGTGACACCGTCCATGGCCGGCATGACGAGATCGGTGACGAGCAGTCCGATCTGCTGCGACTGCGCTGCGTCGATCGCCTCGGCTCCACTCGCCGCCATCACCACCTCGTAGCCAGCGACCCGAAGGGTCTCGGCGACACTCTCGAGCAAGGTCAGCTCGTCATCCACCACCAGCACCCGCGGCCGCTCGGCGGGGGTCATGGGCATGCTCGAGTCGGACTCGACGCCGACGAGGTCGTCACCCGAGTGCTCGAGCAACTCCGCGCCGAGACGAGTGGCCCGCTCGAGCAGGCCGCGGATCTCGCTCAGCCGTTCCGGCTGGATCGTCACGGTGCCACCACGGTTGTGGGCGTCTGCGAGGTCGAGGCGCAGCAGCAAGCCGGCGAGCAGGTTGTTGAGCTCGTGCGCGGTGCGCGAGGCCATCTTCGACACCGCCCGCTGCGCAGCGAGCGTCCGCTGCGCCTCGTCGAAGACCTCCTGCTGCGTGAGATCGGTGATCGTGCCGAGCAGGGCGACGACGACGCCGTGCTCATCACGCAGTGGTCGGGCGATGAGCCGACCGACGAAGCTCGAGCCGTCGGCGCGGACGTAGCGCTTCTCCACCACCACCTCCGCCTCCTCGCCGCGGACGAGGCGAGCCAGGTAGTCGCGGGTGCGGGCCTGGTCGTCGGGGTGCGTGACGGTCAGCGCCGTCAGGCCGGCGAGGTCGTCGGGTGCCAGGCCGAACAGCTCCAGATAGGCCGCGTTGGACGTGATCTGACGGCCCTCGAGGTCGAGCATCGACAGCGCCACGGGTGCGGCGTCGAAGGCCTGGCTGGTCAGCTCAGATCGTCCGTCGTGCGTGGTCACACCGTCACGCTAGGCCACGAGAGGGCACGCTAGGCCACGAGAGGGCACGCTAGGCCACGATGGGCCCCGCGTCGCGCGCTGTCGCGTCGTGGAGCTGAGGGGAATCGAACCCCTGACATCCACCTTGCAAAGGTGGCGCTCTGCCAACTGAGCTACAGCCCCGACGGCAGGACACGATACCGGTCCGGTGACGAGTCGGCATCCGCCGTTTCCTAGGGTGACGGGCATGGCACGCGTCCGCTTCGGCACCTTCCTCGCCCCCCACCACCCCTTGGGCGAGCACCCGACCCTGCAGTTCCAGCGCGACCTCGACTTCGCCGCCCACCTCGACCGGCTCGGGTACGACGAGTTCTGGTGCGGTGAGCACCACTCCACCGGCTGGGAGATGATCGCCTCTCCGGAGATGTTCCTCGCCGCCGCCGGGCAGCGCACGCACACCATCAAGCTCGGCACCGGCGTCGTCTCGCTGCCGTACCACCACCCGTTCAACGTGGCCCAGCGCATCGTGCAGCTCGACCACATGACGCGCGGTCGGGCGATGTTCGGCAGCGGCCCGGGTGCCCTGCCGAGCGACGCGTTCATGCTCGGCATCGACCCGATGGTGCAGCGCGACCGCCAGGACGAAGCACTGTCGGTGATCCTGCCGTTGCTGCGCGGTGAGCGCGTGTCGCGCGAGAGCGAATGGTTCACCCTGCGCGAGGCCGCCCTGCAGATCCTGCCGCTCCAGGAGGACCTACCGATGGCCGCCGCGTCGAGCATCTCGCCGTCGGGCATGCAGCTCGCCGGCAAGTACGGCATGGGTGCCATCTCCATCGCCTCCACCTCGAGCGAGGGCATCGCCGCGCTGCCCACGCAGTGGGGCTTCGCCGAAGAGGCTGCGGCGCAGCACGGCCAGACCGTCGACCGCCGCGACTGGCGGGTGCTGATGAGCTGGCACATCGCCGAGGACCGCGACCAGGCCCGCCGCGAAGCGGTGCAGGGCCTTCAGCGCTGGCACAACGACTACAACGTGAAGGTGCTCGCCCGGCCCGGGGCCAACCGGGTCGACAACGCGTGGGAGCTGATGGACCAGGTCACCGCCGGTGGCGCCTCCGGTGGCGGCGCCGCCGTGGTGGGCACTCCCGACGACCTCGTCGCGGCGATCCGCAACCTGCAGACGATCACCGGCGGGTTCGGCACGGTGCTCGGCTTCGCCCACGACTGGGCCGACCGCGAGGCGACGTTGCGTTCGTGGGAGCTCGTCGCCCGCTACGTGGTGCCAGAGATCAACGGCTTCACCCGCTCGATGTACGCCTCGGCCGACCACGTGATCAGCCACCAGGCCGAGCTGATGGCCGGCGCGTCCAAGGCCGTGATGAGCAAGATCATGGGCCACCAGGGCGCGGCCCAGGCGATGGCCACCACGATGGCGCAGATGGCCAAGGCCCGTGAGACCGCTCCCGAGGGTGCGTCCGACACGACGTTCCGGCCGGGTGCCGGCCTGGCCGAGGCCCACCAGCCGGCGTCACAGGACTGAGCCCCGACGCCACGGCCCGCAGGCCCTGGCGCGAGCGGCACCCGTCAGTCGTTCTCCTTCAACGCCACGGCGTTGGGGGTGACGTTCATCTTCGGCACGTACTCGGCCACCTCCACCTCGCGCTGCTCGCCCAGGTACTTGGCGCGCAGCTCGCCACGGCACGACGAGCAGGGGCCGTAGAGTCGCTCGGTCACCGATGCCGCGCAGCGCGGGCAGGCGAACTCGAGCGAGGCGAGCGAGGGGTCGATCAGCGATGCCATCGCTGTCATCGTGGCACGGACGCCCAGAAGTCCTCCAGCACTGCCGCACCGCCGGCAGGATCGCCGAGCATCCACCAGTGCCCCTGGCCGTTCAGATGGGCGATGCGCGCGCCGAGGTCGCGGGCGACCGCGGTGCCGAGGTCCTCGCCGCGCACGAACGGGTCGAACGGCGCGATCAGCGCCAGGCCGGGGCGGGTGGCCGCAGGTGCCAGCTCACCGCCCCAGGTGGCCATCGCCGGCTGCGCGGCCGATCGGTAGAGCGCGAGCACGCACTCGCCCATCGTCGCGTCGCTCACGGCGAGGAGCCGCTCACCGATCGGGCGGGGGATGCCGATCGCCTCGTAGCCCGCGACGCGTTCGGCCACGGGGGTCGCCAGGCTCTGCTCGAAGTACTGCTCGCCCGCACCCGGCGTCTGCCAGATCTGGGCGAAGTCGTGCCACACGTAGTCCGGGTGGAACAGCCCGAGCACGTCGCAGGCCCACGTGCGCACGAGATCGGGCCGGGTGGCCACGAGGCGCATCGCCAGACCACCACCCCAGTCGTGGCCGACCAGGTCGACTGGGCCGTGCGCCGCGACGACGGCCTCGACCTCACCGATCAACCAGGCGACGTACTCCTCCTTGGTGGCGCCGAAGCCGTCTGGTCGGGGACAGCCGAACCCGGGCAGGTGCGGCGTGACGATCACGCGGTCGGGGTGGGCCCGTCGGAGCTCGGCGACGAGCGGCTCCCAGATGATCGGGGTCTCCGGGTTGCCGTGGACGAGGACGATCGCAGCACCAGCCATCCCCCCATCCTGCCACCGCTCCCTGCCTGGTGAGCGGTGAGGCTCGCAGGCGGCCTCACCTCTCACCGCGCGACGGTCAGGCGGGGGCGGGGGTGCGCGGCAGGAAGCGGAAGACGATCACGGCGAGGACGAGGCACACCAGACCACCCATCGCCATCGCTGCATCCTGCCCGGCGATCCACCCCTCACCCGCGGCCTTCACGAGCCCGGCGCTGAGCTCGGGGTAGTCGGCCTGGTAGCGCTCGGCGACGGCGAGGGCTCCGTTGAGCGATCGGCTCACCTGGAGAACGATGTCGTCGCCCACCTGGTCACGCACGTCATCGGGAAGTCCGGCGATGAGGTCGGCGAAGAACCGGGTGTAGTACACCGACGACACGGCGCCGAACAGGGCGATGCCGAGGGCGCCGCCGAAGTCGCGGGTGACATCGTTGACCGCCGAGCCCACACCGGCCTGCGCGGGCGGCAGCGAGTTCATGATCGCGTTCGTCGTGGGCGTGGCGGTCAGCCCCACCCCGGCACCGAGCAGCAACATGCCGAGACCGATCGGCAGGTACGGCATGTCCGCGCTCCAGAACGCCGCCCATGCGAACGCCAGCGCCATGATCACCAACCCGAGCGCCACCACCCGGTTCGAGCCCCACGGCAGGTCGAGCTTGGCCGACACGTGCGACATCACGAGCATGCCGATCGACGACGGGAGCACGGCCAGGCCGGCGCTGAGCGGCGAGTAGCCGAGCACGTTCTGGAAGAACTGCGCCCCCAGGAACGAATAGCCGAACGTGGCGAAGAACACGAAGGTCACGGCCAGCGCGGCAATGCCGAACCGGGGCTGGAGGAAGGTGCGCACATCGAGCAGCGGGTGGCTCGCCTGCAGTTGGCGACGCACGAACAACCCGCCGGTGAGCACGGCGATCACGAGACCGATCACGACGCTGCCCTGTAGGCCGTGGATCGGCCATTCGATGATGGCGTAGAGCAGCGAGGCGACGAAGACGACGCTGAACGCGCCGCCGAGCCAGTCGACCTGGTGCCCGGGCGAGCCGCCGTCGCGGGGCAGTGACACCCAGCCGAGGATGATCGCCACCAGTGCGATCGGGGCGCCGAGCAGGAACACGCTGCCCCACCAGAAGTGCTCGAGCAGCAGTCCGGCGATCACCGGACCGAGCGCACTCCCTGCCGAGGCCACGCCGGCCCACAGGCCGATCGCACCAACGCGCTCGGCCGGGTCCGGGAACAGCGAGATGATGAACGACAGCGTGGTGGGGAACAGCAGCGCGATCGCCAGGCCGGTGAACCCGCGGGCGACGATGAGCGCTCCGGTGCTCGCCGCCCATGCCGCGGCGAGTGAGCCGGGGATGGTGAGCAACGCTCCGAGCAGGTAGAGCAGGCGACGGCCGTAGCGGTCGCCGACGGCGCCGCTCAGCAGCACGAACGAGGTGAGGGCGATCGTGAAGGCGTCCGAGATCCAGGCGATCTCCGACCCTTCGGCGCCGAGATCCGCGGCGATCACCGGCAGCGCGACGTTGGTGACCGACATGTTCATGACGGCCGTGAACGCGCCGAGCAGCAGCACGGCGAGGGTGCGCGACCGCTTGGGCGACGAGGTCGCCACGGTGCCGGCGCTCACAGCTGCGCGCGCAGCGACCAGACCTCCGGGAAGAGGACCACGTCGAGCATGGCGCGAAGGTAGCCGACCCCCGACGTGCCGCCGGTCCCTCGCCGCGAGCAGATCACCCGCTCGACAGTGGTGACGTGGCGGAACCGCCAGCGCCGGAACGCGTCCTCGAAGTCCGTGGGCTCCTCGGCGAGTTGGTAGAGCTCCCAGTGCTGCTCGGGGTGGCGGTACACCTCGAGCCAGGCCGCCTCGACCTCGTCGTCGTGGTGGTGGCGCACGGTCCAGTCGCGCTCGACCACCCGCGTCGGCACCGGCAGGCCCTGCCGAGCCAGCAGCCGCAGCGCCTCGTCGTAGAGCGACGGTGCGCGCCAGGCGGCCTCGACCTCGGCGAGGCGGTCGGGGCGGTGCTCGTGCGGGGCGAGCATCAGCGGGTCCTTGTTGCCGGTGGCGAACTCGATGCAGCGGTACTGCCAGCTCTGGAAGCCGCTCGAGCGACCGAGGTACGGGCGGATCGCGGAGTACTCGGGCGGGGTCATCGTGGCGAGCACGTCCCACGCGTGGACGAGCTGCTCCATGATCCGGCTCACCCGGGCGAGCATCTTGAACGCCGGTTGCAGCTCGTCGGCGGCGACGGCCGCGATCGCCGCACGCAGCTCGTGGAGCATCAGCTTCATCCACAGCTCGCTCGTCTGGTGCTGCACGATGAACAGCATCTCGTCGTGGTGGGGCGACCGCGGGTGCTGCGCCGAGAGCACCTCGTCGAGGTGCAGGTAGTCGCCGTAGCTCATGTCGGTCGAGAAGTCGAGCTGCGCGCCGTGCGGATGCTCAGGGGTCACCTCGTGCATGCAGGCAGTCTCTCACCGTCACCGTTGAACACGGTGGGTGGCGTTCTTGACAGAATGGGGAGATGGCCACCGTGACGCCCGACCCGTTCAGCACCGTTCCCAGCCTTCCGGCACCCTCGTACACCCTGCCGAGTGGCGAGGCGACGACGGTGCTGGCGCAGACAGCGGCGCCGATCACCACCGAGGGCGCGCCCAAGCGGCGGCGGCGCAAGGCCCGCCGGCACATCCCCATCGGGTCGACGGTGCTGTTCCTCACCGTGCTCGCCGGGGTGGTGGCCCAGGTGGGTGAGCGGCTCGACTGGTGGAGGATCGACGCGAGTGATGCCGTGCTCATCGGCCTGCTCGCCATCACCGCCGGCTTCGTGATCAGCAAAGTCGTCAACCGCTCGTGGGTGCTCATCCCGGTGGTGGTGGTCTGCGCGGCGGCCACGGTGCTCTACGCCGTGTCCGAGCCCAACCTCGAAGGCGCCGTCGGCCTGCGCACCATCAGCCCCGGCACGGCCGCCGAGCTCGACGCCCGCGAGCACCTGGCCATCGGCGCGTTGACGATCGACCTGCGCAACCTCGCCGCGGACGACCAGCAGGTGCGCCTCGAGAGCGAGGTGGGTGTCGGTGAGCTGAAGGTGCTGCTCCCCACCGACGTCGGGGTCGAGCTGATCGGCTCGGTCAACACCGGTCGGATGAGCGTCTTCGGTGAGACCGTCGGCATCGGCACCGGCATCGACCAGCGCATCGTCGTGGCGCCGCCGACCGAGGGTGGACGCACCATCGTGCTCGACCTCCACGTCGGTGGCGGCGAGCTCGAGATCCATCGCCTGCCCTGACCCGGACGGGCCGTCCGACCTCAGCCCACCTCCCGCCCCAGCGGTACCGTCGGCCCATGCGCGTCGACGTGATGACCGGTCCGCTCCCCCTCCAGCAGATGGGTGCCTTCGCCCAGCGCGTCCAGCAGGCCGGCTTCGACGGCATCGTGCTCACCGAGGCCGGCCGCACCGCCTATCTGGCCGCCACCGCGGCTGCGCTGGCTGCTCCCGGGCTGCACCTGTCGACCGGTGTGGCCGTCGCCTTCCCTCGCAGCCCGATGGTGACCGCGCAGGTCGCCTGGGAGTTGCAGGAGGCGACGGGCGGCAACTTCAGGCTCGGGCTCGGCACACAGGTGCGCACCCACGTGGTGCGTCGGTTCGGCGTCGAGTTCGATCCGCCTGGCCCGCGCCTGGCCGACTACGTGCGCGCCGTGCGGGCCTGCTTCGCCGGGTTCCGTGGCGCACCGCTCGAGCATCACGGGCCCTACTACGAGCTGACGTTCCTGAACCGGCAGTGGAGCCCCGGGGCGATCGACGTCGCCGACCCCGAGGTCGATGTGGCCGCGGTGAACCCGTGGATGCTGCGCATGGCCGGCGAGGTGGCCGACGGCGTGCAAGTCAAAGCGATCGGCGAGCCCGGCTAGCTGCGCCGCCACGTAGTGCCGAAAGAGGCCACAGGCTCGGCGGCTTCAGTGCGGGGTCCGGCCGATGTCGATCTGATCGTGCCGGTGAGCTGCATCGTCGGTGACACCGACGCCGAGCGCGAGCCCGACCGGGCCGCGCTGCGCGGCGCGTTCAGCTTCTACGGCTCGACCCCGAACTATGCGTTCATCTGGGACGAGGCCGGCTTCGAGGGCACCACGGCGCGCGTCCGCGCCCACCAGAAAGCGGGTGACCTCGCGGCGATGGCCGGTGAGATCACCGACGAGCACCTCCGGGTGTTCGCCACCGAGGCGAGCTGGGACGGCTTGGCCGAGGCGCTGGTGTCGAAGTACGACGGCCTGGCCGCCCGGCTGGTGATGTACAACGCACTCGGCCCGGGCGCCGACCGACTGGAGCGGATGGGCGAGGTCGCCCGCCGCGTGCGCTCCCTCACCGCATAGGGCTGCCGACCCCGTACAGTCGCACCATGGCCAACACGCTCATCCGCAAGGGACTCCAGATCCCGCTGTTCACCTATCCCGGCGTCGCCCCCGACGAGCTGTTCGAGCACATCGTGTCGATCGCCACCACCGCCGAGCGCAGCGGCTTCGACAGCGTGTGGGTGATGGACCACTTCTACCAACTGCCCGGTCTCGGCCGCCCCGACCAGGAGATGTTCGAGTGCTACTCGCTGCTCAGCGCGCTCGCGGCGCGCACGAGCACCGTGCGCCTCGGCGCCATGGTGGGCGGGATGACCTACCGCAACCCGGCGTTCCTCGCGAAGACCGTCACCGGCCTCGACGTGATCTCGCGCGGCCGCGCCATCTGGGGCATCGGGGCCGGCTGGTTCGAGATGGAGCACACCGCCTACGGCTACGAGTTCGGCACCTTCACCGACCGCTTCGAGAAGCTCGAGGAAGGCCTGCAGATCGCGAAGAGCATGTTCGTCAACGAGCGCACCACCTTCGAGGGCAAGTGGTTCACCGTGCGCGACGCGCTGAACGTGCCCAAGCCGATCCAGGCCGGTGGCCCGCCGGTGATGATCGGCGGCAGTGGCGAGAAGAAGACGTTGCGCATGGTCGCCCAGTACGGCGACGCCTGCAACGTGTTCGGTGACGCCGCCACCGTGGCGCGCCTGATGGGTGTGCTCGACGCGCATTGCGAGCGCCTCGGCCGCGACCCGGGCGAGATCTGCCGCACCCGCCTCGGCACCCTGGTGGTCGGCCGCACGATGGCCGAGGCCGAGGCCAAGGTGAGCGCGCGCTTCGGCGGCGCGGCGATCTCCGACCTGCCCGCCGACGTGCAGGCCCGTGTCCGCAGCATGTTCGTGATCGGCGACGCAGCGGCGGTGCAGGAGCAGGTGCAGGAGCTGCTCGACGCCGGTCTCGACGGCATCGTGTTCAACATGCCCGACGCCCACGACCTCGACGCGGTCGAGCTGGCCGGCGAGGTGCTCCGGCCCGTCCTCGGATGACGGCCACGCGCACCGATGCCGGCGCTCGCGCCGGTGCTCGAACCGTGCACGGAACCTGCCACCACGACTGCCCGGACAGTTGCGGGTGGTTGGTCGACGTCGAGGGGGAGGGCGATGCTGCCGTGCCGGTGCGCCTGCGCGGCAACCCGGCCCACCCCTACAGCAAGGGTGAGCTGTGCCCGAAGGTCAACCGCTTCCTCGACCGCGTCACCAGCCCGGAGCGCATCACCACCCCGCTGCGCCGCGTGGGTGCCAAGGGCGAGGGGCGCTTCGAGCCGGTCTCGTGGGCCGATGCCCTCGATGAGATCGGCACGCGGTTCGGCGAGATCCTCGCCACCGACGGCCCCGGTGCGATCGTGCCGTTCACCAGCGCGGGCAACCAGGGCCTGCTCGCGCTGTTCTTCGGGGAGCGGTTGTGGAACCACCTCGGTGTGGCCCGCCTCACCGGCGCGCTGTGCGGACTCACGGCCGGTGCCGGCCTGGCCGCCACCTACGGCAGCGGGCGCGGCCTCGACCCGTCGGAGATGCGCCACTCGAAGCTGATCATCCTGTGGGGCACCAACACCCGGCTGACCAACCGCCACCTGTGGCCCAGCATCGAGGCCGCCCGGGCCGATGGCGCCGAGGTCGTCGTCGTCGACCCCATCCGGACCATCACCGCCGATGCAGCCGACTGGTTCCTCCAGCCTCTGCCCGGCACCGACGTGGCGATGATGCTGGCGATGATGCACGTGCTCGTGCGCGACGGGTTGATCGACCACGAGTGGGTGGCGGCGCACACCGTCGGCTTCGACGAGCTCGCCGCCCACGTGGTCGAGTGGACGCCAGCGCGCGCCGAGGCCGTCACCGGTGTGGCCGCCGCCGACATCGAGCGCCTCGCCCAGCGCTACGGCACCGTGCGACCGGCAGCGATCCGCACCCTGATCGGCCCCGAGCACCACGAGCACGGGGCGATGTTCTTCCGCGCCCTGGCCTGCCTGCCGGCGCTCGTCGGCGCCTGGCGCGACCGTGGTGGCGGTGTGGCGCGCAGCGTGGGCGTGTGGTGCGACGAGGCCGTCGACATGGCCGCCATCGCCCGCCCCGACCTTGCCCCGGCCGGCACGCGACGACGTGAGTTGCCGATGGTGCGCGTCGCCGAGTGGCTGCAGGACGCCACCGCCGACGGCGGGCCGCCCGTGCGCGCCCTGGTGGTGGTGGGCGGCAACCCGGTGGTGACCGTGCCCGACAGCAACGGCATCGAGCGCGGCCTGGCTCGCGACGACCTGTTCACGGTCGTCCATGAGCAGTTCCTCACCGACACCGCCCGGTGGGCCGACCTGGTGTTGCCCGCCACGATGCAGATCGAGGCCGTCGACGTGGTGACGTCGTGGGGGCATCTCCACCTCGGCTGGAACGAGCCGGCCGTCGCCCCGGCCGGTCAGTCAGTGAGCAACAGCGAGTTGCACCGCCGTCTGGCCAGCGCGCTCGGCTGCACCGAGTCGGCGCTGTTCGACGACGACCACCTGGTGCTCGCCGACGCCATCACCGGGGTCGACCTCGAGCGGTTGCGCACCGACGGGTTCGCGCGTAGCCCCTCCTACCCCGCCGACGGCCGGCCCTACGCCGACGGCGGCTTCGCCACGGCGTCAGGTCGCGTCGAGTTGGCCAGCGACGCGCTCGCCGCGCGTGGCCTGCCACGCCTGCCCCCCTACAGCCCGGCCCGCGAGAGCCGGGCCGGCGACGCGGCCTTGGCCGCGCGGTTCCCCTTCGCGCTCCTCACCCCCAAGCAGCATGTGCGCTTCCTGAACTCGAGCTACTCGCACCTACCGGGCCACGGCCCGCTCGAGGGCGGCCCGTACGTCGAGATGGTCGCCGCCGACGCCGACCGGCTCGGCCTGGGCGAGGGCGCGCTGGTGCGCGTCCACAACGAACGGGCCGAGGTGCGCCTGCCGGTGCGGGTCACCACGCGGCTGCGTCCCGGCGTGGTGGCCATCCCCTGGGGCTGGTGGCAGCGCGACCACGGCGACGCCCCGAGCGCCAACGCGCTCACCAGCGCGACCCTCACCGACTGGGGCGGAGGCGTCGCCTACAGCGACACCCTGGTGGCCGTCGAGCCGGTCTGAATCCGGCCGAACAGCCTCCGCATGCAGGGGTAGCCTTGCCCCATGGCCGGCGACCTCATCTACGCGTTCCGGGTGATGCGCCTGCCGCTGCTCGACGCCGGTGGGGCACCCATCGGTCGGCTCGAGGACATCGTCGTCGTGCCTCCCCAGCAGGGTGCTGCCCCGCGAGTGCTCGGCTTCGTCGCCGTCAGCCAGCGACGGCGGATCTTCGTCAACGTCGGCCGCATCGGGTCGCTCGACAGCGAAGGCGCCCGTCTGCGCAGCTGGGACGTCGACCTCAACCCGTTCAAGGTGCGCAGCGGCGAGCTGCTCATCGGTCGCGACCTGATCGACAGCCGGGTGGGCGACGAGACCGTGAGCGATGTCGCCCTCCGCCCTGGCGGCGACGGCCGCCAGACGTGGTGGGAGGTGAGCAAGGTCCGCCTCGCCCGCCGCACGGCGCTGCGCCGGCGGCCGAGCTACCGGCTGCTCGACTACACCGAGGTGCCCATGCTCTTTCGCGGCGCACCCGGCAACGAGATCGCCGCCGAGGCGGCGCGCATGCGCGACATGCACCCGAGCGACGTGGCCGCCATCGTGCGCGCCCTGCCGCTCACCAACCGCAAGCAGCTCGCCGCGGCGATGGACGACGAGCGGCTCGCCGACCTGCTGGAGGAGCTGCCCGAGGCCGAGCAGCTCCGCATGATCGAAGGCCTCGACCTCGACCGCCTCATCTCCGTGCTCGAGGAGATGGAGTACGACGACCTCGCCGACCTGCTCGCCGAGATGCCGGGCGAGCAGCGCACGCGCATCCTCGACGCGATGGACGACGAGGACGCCGACGTGATGCGCCGCCTCCTCGCCTACGACGAGGGCACCGCCGGGTCGCTCATGACCCCCGAGATCATCATCCTCGGTCCCACCGCCACCGTGGCCGAGGCGCTCGCGGAGATCCGCGACCCCGAGTGGCTCGTCAGCATCGCCGCCCAGGTGTTCGTGGTGCAGCCGCCGTACAAGCCGCCGACGGGCACCTACCTCGGCGTGGTGCACTGCCAGCGGCTCCTGCGCGAACCACCGAGCATGGAGCTCGGCCGCTGCCTCGAGCAGGAACCGGTCATCTCGCCCGACCTCAGCGAACGCGAGGTCGCCGAGCGGCTCGCCAGCTACAACATGCTCGCCGTCGGCGTGTGCGACGAGGCCGGCCGGCTGCTCGGCGCGATCACCGTCGACGACGTGCTCGACCGCACACTGCCCGCCGGCTGGCGGCAGCGTCGACGGACCGGTGCGCCGCTCGGCGTCGGCGTCGCAGGGGGTGCCGCGATCGCAGGGGGGTCGTCATGACCCGCCGCGACGACCTCACCACCCCGCGCCAGCGTCGCCGCATCGGCGTGCACTACGACCCGGAAGCGTTCGGCCGCTTCAGCGAGAGCGTCGCCCGCCTCATGGGCACGGCCCGCTTCCTCGTCTACCAGACCGTGTTCTGCATCGCCTGGGTGACGTGGAACTCCTTCGCCCCGGAGAGCTGGCGGTTCGACCCGTGGCAGTTCATCGGCCTCACGTTGCTGCTGTCGTTGCAGGCCGCCTACGCCGCGCCCCTGATCCTGCTCGCCCAGAACCGACAGGAGCAGCGCGACCGGTTGCAGACCGACCTCGACCGGCGGGTCGCCGAGCGCACCCAGGCCGACACCGAGTTCCTCGCCCGCGAGATCGCGAGCGTGCGGCTGTCGCTCGCCGACGTGGCGACCACGAGCGAGCTCGCCGACCATCTCGACCGCTTGAGCGACGCGATCGACCGGATGAGCGAGCGGCTCGGCGAGCTCGAGGTGCGCGCCGCCAAGGGCGAGCCACTCGATCAACCGCGGCCCGACGGCCTCGACTGATCGTCAGACGCAACGACCCGGGCGACCACGTGGTCGACCAGCTCGCGGGTGAGGGTGGCGAACTCCTGCGGCAGCTCCCACGGAGCGAGGTGGTCGCCCACCAGCTCGCGAGCGTGGGCCGCCAGCGCATCGGCCAGCTGGCGTTGGCGACGGGGTGTCACGAGACGGTCGCGGGTGGTGATCAGCGCGGCGGCGGGCCGACCGATCTGGTGTGCCCACGGACGGGCGTCGTAGCGCGACAGCGCCCGCCCCGCTTGGACGATCGCCACCGGATCGCCGCGCCGGGCCTCGGCCTCGAGCCACGGACCGACGGTGTGCAGCGGGTGGCCGGGGCCGAGCATCCGCGCCACGCCCTGATGGAGCAGGTGCGGATAGGTCCACGAGCGCAGCACCGAGCCGAGCAGCGCCACGGTGCGCCACCGCACGCGATCACGTCGCCGTGCACGCCACTCGAGCGCTGTCGCCTCGACGACGAGGCCGGCGACGAGCTCGGGATGCCGACGGGCGAGGTGCAGGCTGATCGGTCCGCCCATCGAGTAGCCGATCGTCACCACCCGCTCCACACCGAGGGCGCGCACCACGCCGGCCGCGTCGTCGGCGGCGTCCTCGAGCCGGAACGGTGAGGTGCTGCGCAGACCTCGCCCGTGGCCGTGGTGGTCGACGCCGATGAACGAGTAGGCCTCGGCGAGTTGCTCGTAGGCCATGAAGAACTGCAGGTCGGAGCTGGCCGTCCAGCCGTGCAGCAGCAACAGTGTCGGTGCGGTCGGGTCAGGGTGCTGGTGATGCCGGACGAACACCTCACCGCGGCCGGCCACGGTGACGAGCCGTCCGGGCGGCAACCAGGGCAGTGCCGCCGCGCCGCCGGACGTGGTGGTCGGTTCGCCGCCGGTCACTCGGCGCCCACCCGGGCGATGCCGGTGTACTCCTGCAGCAGCACGCCGGCGTCCGCCGCAGCCGCGAGCATCCAGGCGGACGTCGCCGGGTCGTCGCCGCCGACGCTCGCCCCGGCGTGCATCCGTTCGGTGACGCACGCCTCGGCGTAGAGCGCAGCCATCGTGCCGGCGATGTCACCCGTGCGACCGACTGCGCCGACCACATGGGTGACCCTCGCCCCGTCGGCCATCCCGCCGCGCACCTCGACGCGGATGGCGCCGCGGTCACCGTCGCGGTGCGGTGGGGCGCGCAGGGGCAGGCGAGCCGTCAGTCGGTCGCGCCGACGGGCCGAGGCCCGGGCCGAGATCCGCTCGGCATGGGGGAACGCCCGGCGCAGCAGGTACGGGTCGGCAAGGGCGCCGCGGTAGCAGTCGGCCGGCCCGATCGGCTCGGGGAACCACAGCAGCTCGCGACCGCTGCCGCCCGGATGCTCGATCCATCCACCGTCGTGCCAGCCGACGGCGCGCGACCCGAGCGCGTCGTGGTGCTGACGAGCGCACGCCGGGCCACCCGTGCCGTGCATCGCCACATGGATCTCGTCGGCACTGTCGAGCTGCTCGGCCAGATGACGGGCCAGCACCCCGGTGAGCCCGGGCGACATCCCCGCTCCCACCACCAGACGACGGCCGAGCGAGAGCGCGAGGTCGTCGAGATCGATGAGTGACGCGACGTCGTCGAGGTCGTCACTCAGGCTCACCACGTCGCAACCCTCCGCCAACAGCTCGGCGGCGAGATGGGCGTGCGGCGCCGGACAGGCCAGCACCGCCACGTCGACCACCGCGAGCTCACTCGGGTCGTCGAGCACCACACCTCCGAAGCGTCGCGAGGCGCGCACGGCCACGCCGACGCCGACGTCCGACCAGGCTGCGCGCAGGCCACGGGCACGCAGGGTGCGTCCGACCGCCTGCCCGGTGACGCCTGCGCCGAGGATGCCGACGACGGCGTCGCCGGAGTTCATCCGCCGTCCTCGCCGACGCGCAGCTCACGCCAGCCACCGTGTTGAGGCGGCACACCGCCTTCACCGCGGAGGCGCAGCACACCGGCGATGATGCTGGCGAGGGACAGCGCGAGCAGGGCCCGGCGGAGCAACTTCACACCGGGAGCGTACTGCCAGTGCCCGGGCATGAGACTCCGGGCGGGTGCAGCGGTGGGGCTAACAAGAATCGAACTTGTGACCTCATCCTTATCAGGGATGCGCTCTAACCGACTGAGCTATAGCCCCGCTAGCAGACGGCAAGGCTATCGGGCCGGGTCGGTTTCCCTCAACCGTGGCGAGGGGAACGGGCAACGACCTCTTCTTCGAGCACACTCACCCGGATGCCGCCGACGAGATCGGTGATGAGGTTGAACATCGTCGCCACCAGCACGGCGAGGCCGGTGAGGCCGACCACCACGAACAGGCCGCCGATCCAGGCGTTGTGGAAGATCTCGCCACCCTTGAACTGGAACTCCGACCACCCGAACTGCTCGAAGAACTGCTCGACGTTGTCGATCGTGCCGGTCGCGTAGGCGACGTTCCACAGCAGCACACCAGCCGTGAGGCACACGCCGTACAGCACGACGTTGAACACGAGGGCCACCTTGAACACGCTCCAGGTGTCGACGTGACGCACGACGCGGGTGACGCGACGCACGCGGGGACGTCGGCCCACGACCACCTTCGACGCCGGTTGGTTCGGCGTGCTGGGCGACGCCGCGAACGGCCCGTGGACGCCGCCGGGTGGCGCACCGTTGGCCGGCGACCGAGGCTCGGCCTCGACGATGCGCGGCAGCGTCCCCGTCTCGACAGCTGCCGGGCCGTCGACGACACGATCGAGCGCCTCGACTCCGGCGGACGGCACCACCGAGGTCGACCGACCGTTGCCCCCAGCGCGACGTCCACGCTGCGAGCCGGAGTCGGACTCGGGCTGGGCGCGGGTGCTCACAGGACCGAGTGTAGAGAACTGCGAGCGTGATGCCTGTTCAGGGGCCGTCGCTCGCCCGCGCCGTGGCGCTCGCCTCACCGCGCGCCACCACCACCACGACATCGGCGCCCACGCGTGCGAACGAGAGAAGTCGGGCGCCGTTGGCCGTGGCCAGCTCGGCAGCCGCAACCTGCCCACCGCGCACCCCCGCCAGCGCGGCAGCGTCAGCAGCCACCTGGGCGCGGTGCTCGGCGATGACCGCCGCACCGAGTCGTGCCGCACCCACGGCCACGAGGGCCGCGAGCACCAACGCCACCGGCAGCATCAGCACCGCCTGGCCACGGTCGACGCGCGCAGGGTCAGTCGTCGCTGGAGAGGATGAGCGCGACCGAGGCAACGGTCTGGCCCTCGTCGAGGTTCATGATCGACACCCCGGTGGCATCGCGGCCGATGTGCCGGATGCTGCGCACCTGGGTGCGGATCGTCTGCCCGTCGGAGGCCACTGCCACGATCTCGTCCTCGTCACCCACCATGAACGCGGCCACGACGGCCACGCCCTTGTTGCGGATGAACTTGATGCCCTTGACGCCTTGGCCGCCGCGGCCCTGGACGTTGAACTTGTCGAGCTGCACCCGCTTGCCGAAGCCGCGCTCGGTGATCATCAGGATCGACGTGTCGTCCTTGGCCAGGTCGCAGCTCACCACCTGGTCGCCGGCCTTCAGCTTCATGCCGCGCACACCCGACGCGACACGGCCCATGGCGCGCACCTCGTCCTCGTTGAAGCGGATGGTCATGCCGCTCTTCGACACCATGAAGATGTCGTCGCCACCGGTGGTCTCGATGACCCGGACGAGCTCGTCGCCGTCGCGCAGGTTGAGCGCGATCAGGCCGTCGCGACGGCTGTTGTCGTACTCGTCGATGCGCGTCTTCTTGACCACGCCACTCCGGGTCGCGAAGAACAAGAAGCGTTCCGTGGCGAAGTCGCGGGTGTCGATGATCGCCTGGATCGTCTCCCCGGGCTGCAGTTGCAGCACGTTGACGACGGGCGTGCCCTTGGCAGCGCGCTCGCGCTCGGGGATCTCGTGGGCCCGCAGCCGGTAGACGCGACCGCGGTTCGAGAAGAACAGCAGGTAGGCGTGCGCCGTGGTGAAGATGACGTGGCGGACGATGTCGTCGGCCTTGAGCTTGGCGCCCGACACCCCCTTGCCGCCGCGGCCCTGGGTCTTGAAGCTGGCAGCCGACACGGCCTTCACGTACTGCGCCTCGGTCATCAAGATGACGAGCTCTTTGTCCTCGACGAGGTCCTCGATGCTCATGTCGCCGGTGTCGAGCACCACCGGGCACACCCGCGGCGTGGCGAACTCCTCCTTGATCGCGATGAGCTCGCCAGTGATGACGCCGCGGAGCTTGGCCGGGTCGTCGAGGATCGACTGCAGCTCGATGATCCGCTCGCGCAACTCCTCCATCTCGCGCTCGAGGTCGATGCGGCTGAGCCGGGTGAGCTGGCGCAGCTGCATGTCGAGGATGTCGATCGCCTGGAGCTCGCTGAACTCGTAGGGCGGAGCCATCAGCTGCTCTTTGGCGCTCGCCGCGTCGTCGCTCGCCCGGATGAGGGCGATGATCGCATCGATGACGTCGAGCGCCTTGAGCCGGCCCTCGAGGAGGTGGGCGCGGCGGCGGGCCTTGTCGAGCCGGAACTCGGTGCGACGGGTGATGACGTCGACCTGGTGGCGGATGTAGCCCTCGAGCGCCGACACGAGCGTGAGCGTGCGTGGGACACCGTCGACGAGGGCCACCATGTTCACGCCGAAGCTGGTCTGCAGCTGGGTGAGCTTGTACAGGTTGTTGAGCACCACGTTGGGGTTCGCGTCGCGCTTGAGCTTCACGACCAGTTCGGTCTTGCCACCGGCCGAGCCGTCGTTGACGTCGCTGATGCCGTCGAGCTCGCCGGAGTCGACGAGCTCCTGGATGCGACCGGCGATCGACGAGCAGCTCGTCTGGTACGGCAGCTCGGTGACCACGATCTGATAGCCGCCGGTGCGCGTCTCCTCGATCGTTGCAGTTGCACGCATCTTCACGCTGCCACGACCGGTGCGGTACGCGTCCATGATCCCGGCGCGGCCGAGGATCGACCCGCCCGTCGGGAAGTCGGGGCCCTTCACGAACTGCATGAGATCGTCGGGCGTCGCGTCGGGGTGATCGATCAGGTGGATCGTCGCGTCGATCACCTCACCGAGGTTGTGCGGCGGGATGTTGGTGGCCATGCCGACGGCGATGCCCTGGCTGCCGTTGACGAGCAGGTTCGGGAAGCGGGCAGGCAGCACGACCGGCTGCTCGCGGCTGCCGTCGTAGGTCGGCACCATGTCGACGGTGTTCTCGTCGATGTCGGCGAGCAACTGCATCGCCAGCGGGTGCAGACGCGTCTCCGTGTAGCGCGCAGCAGCCGGTCCGAAGTCCGGTGACCCGTAGTTGCCGTGGAAGTCGATGAGCGGGTGGCGCAGCGAGAACGGCTGGGCCATGCGCACGAGCGCGTCGTAGATGGCGCCGTCGCCGTGGGGGTGGTACTTGGCCATCGTGTCGCCGGTGACGCGGGCCGACTTCACGAACGGGCGGTCGGGGCGGAAGCCCTGCTCCTCCATGTCCCAGATGATCCGGCGGTGCACCGGCTTGAGGCCGTCGCGCACGTCCGGGAGCGCCCGCGACATGATGACCGACATCGCGTAGTCGAGGAACGAGCGCTCCATCTCGTCGTTCAATAGCACTGGCTGGATCGAGCCGTCGTC
>DAINND010000007.1:0-21014 GCA_036736065.1 Ilumatobacteraceae bacterium | reverse complement strand
CCCTTCGACAGGTCCTCGCTGCCCAACCGCAGGGCCTCGCGGGCACCCGGGTCGACCACCATGTCGGGTGCCTCGTCGACCACCTTGAAGATCACCACGCGGGCCACCAACATCATCACCGCCGCGGCGATGCCGATGATCAATGCCGCCTTGCGATGCCGGTTGGCGATCAGGATCGACAGCACGAGTGCCACCGCCGTGACGATGAGGATGGCCGTGATCGCCCGCTTCACCAGCACCACCGTGCGCTGGGCCTGCTCGACGATGGCGGTCGCCTCGTTCACCGCATCGCCCTCGAACACCGTCAACTGACCGAAGGTCGACTCGAGGTCGATGCCGATCAGGCCTTCGAGTTGCGAGATCTGCTGCGCCGGGTCGCCGCTCACGAGGAACGACGGGATGTTGAACCGCTCCAACAGGCCGAGCTTCTGCACTTCCTTCAGGCCCATCTCGACGAACGGCATCACGTTGATCGTCACCTTGCCGTCGGCGATGGTGACGTTGTCGATCTCGCCGTCGCCCTGCAGCACGTCGAGCAGCTGGGCGTGCGCGTTGCGGATCAGCGCGATGAGCGTGTCCTGCACGGTCGGGTTCTGCAACGCGTCCTTCAGCTGGGTCTCGACCAGGTTGTAGGCGCCCTGCTCGATGAGGTCGCCGTACTGCGAGAAGCCCGGCGGCAGCACCCCGCTCAGCTGCGACTCGAGGTCGACGATCTTGAACACCTCGTCCGTGACGTAGGTGGCGAGCGAGTCGGTGGCGCCCTGCTCCGACAGCGCCTCCCTGGCCGCGCTGGCCACCGAGTCGACGTCGAACAGCACGCTGCGCGCCCACAGGCCCACCACGCTCGCGAACAGTCCGACGACGGCGATGATGCCGAAGATCACGGCGAACACGGTGCGGACCTTCGAGCCGAGGTTCGAGCGCTTGGCGGCTGGTGCAGCTGCGGGCTCGCTCGCTGCTGCATCGGCGACGTCGACGGTCTTCTCGTCAGCCATCAGGACCTCCAGAGGTGAGTTGGGCACAGGTGGCCGGGAGCGCCGCAGCGGATCCTACGTGCTGCAACACCCGTCAGCGACGACGGGCCCAGTCGGTGGGCAGGTCGGCGCCGCCCTCGGGAGTCAGGCGCGTCCCCATGCGCACGCGCAGCGGGGTGGGCGCCACCGGGCCGGCCACGAGCATCTCGCCGAGACCGAACGACGACGACTCGTGCACCATCGTCGAGGGCACATGGGAGAACACCGCGGCCAGGGCATCGAGGTCGCCCACCGAGTTGACCCGCATCAGCAGCAGGTTGTCGCACTGCGACAGCACGTTCGGGTGGATCTTCTGCGGGCGCTGCGTGGCGAGCAGCAGGTGCAGACCGAACTTGCGGCCCTCGGCCGCGATCCACACCGCGTGCTCGGTGACGGCCCGCCCGAGCGACGTGGCGGCATCCGGTGGGCACACGTTGTGGGCCTCGTCCATCACGATCAGCACCGACCGGCGTTGCTCGCGGCGGCGCACCGCGCCGAGCAGGGCGAGCGACACGAGCGCCCGCTCCCGGGCGTCGTCGAGCGAGCCGACGTCGAGCACCAGCACCCGCCAGTCGAGGCCCGTCGCCCCGGCCAGTGACGGCGCGGACGGCTCGGCCCACACCGACCAGTCGGCCA
Source organism: Ilumatobacteraceae bacterium (assembly GCA_036736065.1). Taxonomy (GTDB): domain Bacteria; phylum Actinomycetota; class Acidimicrobiia; order Acidimicrobiales; family Ilumatobacteraceae; genus VFMC01. The sequence goes on along the minus strand of DAINND010000007.1, from coordinate 19,365 downwards.
CGCCCAGGTTGGCGATGCGCAGGGCCAGCCTTCGGTTGGCCTCGTCGGCGCAGCCGCGCACCACGGTGTCGACGTCGCGCATCGAGTAGGTCGCCGGGGCGAGGGCCCGTGTGGCATCGACGAAGGCGCCGTACTCCTCGGCCTCGAGCACCGGGTCGAGGCCCAGGGTGAGCGCCTGCTCACCGATGGTCAGGTCGGACAGGTGGATCTGCAGCGCCACATCGGCCGTCGGGCCGCGCCCGGCCACCACCACACGGCCGGCGGCACGATGGCGACGGCGCAGCTCGGCCAGCGCCGTGCGTCCCAGTGGCGTCGCCCGACCACGCTGCAACTCGTCCACCGTGCGCAGCCGGCCGAGGTGCACATGGTCGGAGTTCGGGTCGACGATCACCATCGGCAACGACGTCTCGAGCAGCAGTTGCTCGAGCAGCACCCCCATCGAGTAGGTCTTGCCCGAGCCCGACTGGCCCACCAGGAACGAATGCCGCGAGAAGCCCGTGGCACGCAACGCGGCCGGCACATCGGCCTGGGTGAGCCGGCCCACCGTGAGCACCGCGTTCGCACCGCTGTCGGGCACCGCGACCAGGGCCACCTGCGCAGGCGTCGCCACCGACAGGAGACCGAGCGCGAACGGACCGATCGGTGACGTGTCGAGCCGGCCGTCGACGATCCGGCCGAGCACCCGCGCGTCGCCCTCGACGAAGCGCATGTGCAGGCCCACCTTCGCGCTGGCCACCACTCCGCCGTCGTCGATCCCGGCCTCGGCGAGCATGGCGGAGGCCATGTCGACCATCGCCGCCTCGCGCTCGACGAGGCGGGCGTCGTGCACCTGCAGCAACAGCACCGTGGCGTCCTCGAGCGTCGCCGTCAGGAAGCCACCCACCTCGGCGTCGAGGTCGAACGCGGCGGTGAACAGCGCATCACGCCCGTTGACGCTCCACGCCCGGGCGTCGGGGCGCAACTGGTCGAGCAGGCGCCGGCCGGTCGCGACGGCACGCGCATGGACCGCACCGGCGTCCGCACCGGCGCCGACACCGGACCCGCCCTCTGCCCCCACGGCCTGGCCGCGACCTCGCCTCGCCATCGTCGTCCACCTTCCTCGCCGTGCTCGTCGCCGCGACGGGCGCTCCGGCGCCGCACCGCGGCCCGTCGACATCGTGCCACGCGCCGGGCCCGCACCGTCGTTTGCCATGATGGCCGGGTGAGCGCACCAGGACCGTTCGTCGCCCCGGAGATCCTCGGCACCGATGTGCACCGCGACCGGTACGGCGTGGGGCTGTTGCTCATCCTCCTCACGATCGTCAGCCTGTCGGTGAGCTCGGTCAGCCGCTGGACCGCACCGATCGTCGTCGCCGTCATGTCGCTCACGGTGCTCGTGCTGCTGCGCGCCTCGGCGGTTCGCCCGGCGCGCCTGCGCCTGGCCGCCGGCGGGGCCGTCGTCGCCGTGGCGCTCTCCGCTGCGGCCGCCGCGGGCGGCGACCGCCTCGACTGGGTGAGCCCGGCGCTCGCCGCGGCCCTCGTGCTCGTGGTGCCGGTCGCGATCGTGAACCGCCTGCGCTCGAAGGAACGGGTCGACACCGGCATGGTCTACGGGGCGCTGTGCCTCTACCTGCTCGCCGGGTTCTTCTTCGCGTCGATCTACAGCCTGATCGACCGAGTGGGCAGCGAGCCGTTCTTCGTCCAGGCCGACGCCCGCGACCCCGTCGACTTCGTCTACTTCAGCTTCATCACCCTGGCCACCGTCGGCTACGGCGACCTGACGGCACGGGGCGACCTCGGACGCATGCTCGCCGTCACGGAGACGATGTTGGGGCAGCTGTACCTGGTGGCAGTGGTGGCGACCCTGGTGGCGAACCTGGGAGAGACCCGTCGGCGCCGTTCCGACGGCGGATGACGTTCACCGCCGCAGCGCCCGCGGCGATGACCGGGATCGACAAGAACATGCCGAGGATGCCGGCCACGATGCCGCCGGCGATCACGCCGAGCGCCACCACCAGCGGGTGCAGGCTGACGGACTTGCCGAGCAGCAGCGGCTGCAGCAGGTTGCACTCGATCTGCTGCACGATGAGCACCACCAGGAACATCCACAGCGCGGTACCCAGCCCACCGTCGGCGAGCGCGATCAGGCAGGCCAGGAAGCCCGCGAAGAACGCCCCGAAGAAGGGGATGAACGCGAGCGCGAACGTGATCAACCCGATCGCCGTGGCCGAGGGCACACCCAGGATCACTGCGCCGAGGCCGATGCCCAGGCCATCGAACGCAGCCACCATCGCCGTGCCGCGCATGAAGTCGCGCAGCCGGCCCCACATCGCCCGGCCCACCTCGTCGACGGTGTCGCGCCGGTGCGCGGAGTGCCCGAGCACCCACTGCCAGATCGCCGGGCCATCCTTCAAGAAGTAGAACATCACGAGCAGCGACAAGAAGGTCGTGGCCACCAGCGCAACGGCGATGCCCACCACCATCAGCACGCCGCGAACGGCGAACCCGGCTGCCGAGCCGAGGCCCTCACGGACCGAGTCGAGCCCCGGTGCAGGCTGGTCGAGCCGGTCGCGGATCTCCTGCACCCACCGGTCGAGGCCGTCGACGATCTGGTTCGACAGTTGCTCCCACGGCCCGACGATCGCCTCGAACACCAGCCACACGAGCAGTGCGACACCGGCCAGCACGATGAGCAGGCACACGCCGGCCGACAGCGTGGCGTTCCAGCCGCGGGCGCGCAGTCGGGTGGAGATCGGCTCGACCACGGCACACAGCACCAGGCCGAGCACCAGCGGCACCAGCACCGGGCTGAACAGCGAGAAGGCGAAGAAGCCCACCACCAGCGCAGCCGCAATGGCCAGCAGCCGCCAGGCATAGCCCGCTGCGGCATCGAGGGTGCGCGGGGCCTGCCAGTCGCTCATGCGCGGCGACACTAGTGGCCGGGCGCGACCGGTCAGCTCGACGGCACGCGGCTCACGAGCACGCCGGCCGCGGTGAGCTCGTCGAGCGCGCCGTCGTCGAGGCCGAGCACCTCGCGCAGCACGGCGCGGTTGTCCTCACCGCGGTAGCGCGGCTCACCGCGCACGGCCGCCTCGTGATGGGCGAACCGCCACGGCGCATTGGGGATGCGGATCGTGCCGCCACCCCGGTCGCTCACCTCGACGGTCACCTCGCGCGCGGCAGCCCACTCCGTGTCGCACACCTCGCGCACGCTGCGCAGCGCACCCGTCGCCAGCCCGTGCGCGGCGAAGGCCTCCTCCACCGCCTCCGGGTCGGGCATCGTCACGGCCCAGGCCTGCAGCGCGTCGAGCAGCGCGCCGTAGTTGGCGAGCCGGCTCGGCACGTCGGCGAACCGCGCGTCGTCGGCCAGGTCGGTGCGCCCGGCCGAGGCGATGAACCGCTCGAAGGTGCCCCGCTCGGCGGGGTGGCCGCTCACGACCACCCGCTCACCGTTGCCCACCGTGAGCACCGGGTAGTCGCCCGGCTGGAAGCTGCGGATCCAATCGGGGCGCACCTCACCGTCCCACAGGTGGTCGTGGGTGTGCTCGTTGACGTAGATGAGCGTCTGGGCCATCGAGACGTCGACCCAGTCGCCGCGCCCGGTCTGGGCACGGGCGTAGAGCGCCGCGAGGATGCCGGCGGCCGCCTCGAGCGAGGTGTAGACGTCGCCGTGGCTGTGCGGGTCGTTCGCGTAGTGGGCGCCACCGTCGTGCTCGACCGGTCCGCGGGCGTCGCCCTGGGCGCGGGTGAGGCCTGCCTCGGCGCCCACCACCGGCGCGTAGGCCCGCCGGCCGACCCACGGCCCGGTCTGGCCGTAGCCGCTGATCGACGCATAGACGATGCCCGGGTTGCGCGCGCTCACCGCTGCGTAACCGATGCCCAACCGCTCGGCCACCCCGGGCCGGAAGTTCTCGACGAGCACGTCGCAGTGATCGGCCAGCGCCAGCCGCAGCTCGCGCGCCTCGGGCTTGTCGAGGTCGACGCTGATGTTGCGCTTGCCGGTGTTCTGCTGCACGAAGTAGCTCGACAGGCTGTTGACCCGCGGGTTGGCGAAGCGGGTCATGTCGCCGTCGGGCGGCTCGACCTTGATCACCTCGGCGCCGAGGTCGCAGAGCATGCGCGTGCAGTGCGGACCGCTCAGCACACGCGACAGGTCGAGCACGCGCACACCGTGCAGAGGTCCGGTCCGGCGGCCTGACGGGGTCGGCCCGGAAGTCGTGGGCGAGGTGTCGGCGGTCATGGTGGCGAACGGTAGCGGTGCGGCGCGGGCCTCGTTCTATCGTCGGGCCAGCACCCGTCCCGAGCACCCGAGGAGCCACGATGAGTTCGACGACCGGACCGGGAACGCCAGGACCCGGAACAGGTGAGCACGGCGTCACCGGCGCGCTGGCCGGGCAGAGCGCCCTCGTCACCGGCGGTGGCAGCGGGATCGGCCTCGGCATCGCCCGCCGGCTCGCCCACGACGGCGCCGCCGTGGTGATCGCCGGCCGCTCCGCCTAACGCCTGGACGCGGCGCGCCGCGCCCTGCTGGCCGAGGGCGCCGACGACGAGCGCATCCACACCGCGGTGTGCGACGTCACCGACGAGGCTCAGGTGGCCGCCGCCTGCACCCGCGCCGGCGAGGTGGGCAGGTTCACGATGTGCGTCGCCAACGCCGGCTTCGGCAGCGCCGCACCGTTCCACCTCACCCCGCTCGACGACTGGAACTCGGCGATCGGCACCAACCTCACCGGGGCCTTCCTCACCATGAAGCACGCCGTCGTCCACCTCGTGGCCAACGGTGGCGGATCGATCGTCGCCGTCAGCTCCATCGCCGGGCCGCTCACCCACCGGTTCATGACCGCCTACTGCGTGAGCAAGGCCGGCCTCGAGATGCTCGTGCGCCAGGTGGCCGACGAGCTCGGCGTGGCCGGGGTGCGGGCCAATGCCGTGCGGCCCGGCCTGGTGCCCACCGACGCGACCGTCACGCTCACCACCACCGACGCGATCCGCGGCGACTACCTGGCGCAGATGCCCCTCGGCCGCATCGGCACCGACGACGACGTCGCCGGCCTCGTGCGGTTCCTGCTCGGCCCGGAGAGCAGCTGGATCACCGGCCAGTGCATCGGCGTCGACGGCGGGCACACCCTGCGCCGCGGCCCGGACATCTCCCCGGTGATGGAGATGGTCCTCGGCGACGCCGTGCGCCCCGCCGGGCCCCCGCCGGCCTGACCGCACCGGCCTCCTCGCACCGGCCTCCTCGCACCGGCCCGTGCCCGCGCACCGGAGGCACCCGCCGCGTTCGTCCGACCGGCCCGACCACCGCCCTCGCCCGGTCACCTAGGCTCGCGCCGTGCACGACGACCGGACCATCGTCGAGAGCCGCATCGAACGCGAGCTGTGGGAGCGCCTGCTCCCACACCTGCACGACGCGACCCTCCCCCTCACCGTCGAGGCCTGGCACGCGCCGGGCGAGCCCGTCCCCCACGACCATGCCCTGGCGCAGGACTACGCGCCGTTCGCCGTGGGCCAGCAGTGGGGCCGACCGTGGGGCACCACGTGGTTCCGGTGCACCACCGACGTGCCCGCCGACTGGGTGGGGTCGCGGCTCGAGCTGGTGCAAGACCTAGGCTTACAGAGCGGACGGGGCATCCGCGGCGCCGGCATCCAGGCCGAGGGCCAGGTGTGGCTCCGCGGCGCCCCCGTGCAGGGCGTGCACCCGCGGCGCACCTCGGTGCCCCTGCCCGAGGCCCGCGCCGGCCAGCTCGTCGTCCACGTCGAAGGCGCCGCCAACCCGGTGATCGGGCCCGGCTACCAGCCGACGCCGATGGGCGCGTGGGACACCGCACCGGACCGGCCGATCTACCGGCTGAAGCGCGCCGAGCTGGCCCTTCGCAACGACGACGTCTACCACCTGCTGCTCGACGTCGAGGTCCTCCAGGGCGTGATGCACGCCCTGGACCTGCGCGACCCACGCCGCGCCCACCTGCTGCGCACCCTCGAGCGGGCATTCAACGCCATCGACGTGCGCGACGTCGCCGGCACCGCGGCAGCCGCCCGCGACCTGCTCGCCCCGGCGCTGGCCACACCGGCCCGGTCGAGCGCGTTGCACGTCGTCGGTGTGGGCCACGCGCACATCGACTCGGCCTGGCTGTGGCCGCTGCGCGAGACCGTCCGCAAGTGCGCGCGCACCTTCGCCTCGGCCACCCGGCTGATGGACGACCAGCCCGACTACCACTTCGTGTGCTCCCAGGCCGTCCAGTACCACTGGATGGAAGAGCGCTACCCGGCGCTGTTCGAGCGGATCCGCGAGCGCGTCGCCCGCGGCCAGTTCGTACCCGTCGGCGGCATGTGGGTGGAAGCCGACATGAACCTGCCGAGCGGCGAGAGCATCCTGCGCCAGTTCGTGCACGGCCAGCGCTACTTCGAGTCGCGCTTCGGCATCCGCTGCCGCGAGGTGTGGATCCCCGACGTGTTCGGTTACCCGGCCTCGTTGCCGCAGATCTTCGCGGCAGGCGGCTGTGAGCGGTTCATCACCCAGAAGCTCAGCTGGAACAAGCAGAACCGCTTCCCGCACAACACGTTCTGGTGGGAGGGCCTCGACGGCACACGGGTGCTCACCCACTTCCCGCCGGTCGACACCTACAACGCCGAGGTCGTCGGCGAGGAGATGGCCTTCAGCCAGTCGAACTTCCAGGACCACGGCTGGAGCCGAGTGGCGCTGATGCCCTACGGCTACGGCAACGGTGGTGGCGGCCCGACACGCGAGATGGTCGAGCGCGCCCACCGGATGGGCGACCTCGACGGTGTGCCGAGCCTCGAGCTGGGCAGCAGCGAGCGGTTCTTCGAGCTGCTCGACGCCGAACTGGCCGCCGGCGCGCCCGCACCGGTGTGGCGCGGCGAGCTCTACTTCGAGATGCACCGCGGCACGCTGACCAGCCAGCTCGGCACCAAGCTCGGCAACCGCCGCTGCGAACGGCTGCTGCGCGAGGCCGAGCTGTGGTGGGCCGTCGGCGGCGCCGTGCCCACCGAGGTGGCCGCAGAGCTCGACGAGCTGTGGCGCGAGGTGCTGCTCCAGCAGTTCCACGACATCCTCCCCGGCTCGTCGATCGCCTGGGTGCACGCCGACGCCGAGGCGGCGTTCGCCCGCGTCGCGGCCCGGCTCGAGGAGCTGCTCGCCGCGGCCACCGCCCGGCTCGCACTGCCAGCCGGGCCGACGGTGCTCAACGCCGCCACCCGGGCGCGCACCGAGGTGATCGAGCACGACGGGAAGCCCGTGCTGGTCGACGTCCCGGCGTGCGGGCACGCCCCGCTCGTCGCCCGCCCGAGCGACGACACCGTCACGACCACCGAGCACACCATGGCCAACGGCGCCCTGTGCGTGCACTGGGACCTCGACGGCACGATCACCTCGATCATCGACGTCCGCCGCGGCCGCGAGCTGCTGCCCGAGGGGCGCCCCATCACCTTCGAGCTGGCACCCGACCAGCCCGTCGAGTACGACGCGTGGGATCTCGAGTCGTGGACCCGCGGGCTCGGTGCACCGCTCGCCGGCGACAGTGACGTCACCTGGCTGCGGCGCGGCCCGCTGATGGGCGAGGTGCGGGTGGGCCGCCGCGTCGGCACCGGCTCCACGCTCGCCGTCACCTACCGGCTCGCCGCCGGGAGCGATCGGCTCGACCTCGACATCGACATCGACTGGCACGAGCACGAGCGACTGCTCAGCCTGATGGTGCCCCTCGACGTGCGCGCCGACACGGCCGCCTGCGACATCCAGTTCGGCGTGGTGCAGCGCCCCACGCACGCGAGCAGCCCGTGGGACGCCGCCAAGTTCGAGGTGTGCGCCCACCGCTTCGTCGACCTCGCCGAACCGAGCTTCGGCGTCGCCGTGGTGAACGACGGCCGCTTCGGGCACAGCCTGTTCGACGGTGGCGTGCGCGTGTCACTGGTGCGCGGCGCCCGCTACCCGGACCCCGAGGCCGACCAGGGCCGGCACCGGGTGACGAGCGGCATCCTGCCCCACGGCCCCGGCCTGCACGACGTGCTCGCCGCGGCCGAGGCGATGAACGTGCCGCTGCGCGTCGTGACCGGTGGCGGGGCAGGGCCCATCGACGGTGACCCCGTCGGGCCGTTCGTCGAGATCGACCACCCCGGTGTGCAGCTCAGCGCGGTGAAGCGGGCCGACGACGGCTCGGGCGACCTGGTGGTGCGGCTCTACGAGGCGTGCGGCGACCGTTCATCGGTGACCGTGCGCCTCGCCCGACCGGTGAAGGCCGCTCAGCGGGCCAACGCGCTCGAGGAGCCCGACGAGGGCCTCGACGTCGCCGACGGCATCGTCGTGCTCACCCTGCGCCCCTTCGAGTTGGTCACCCTCCGCCTCACCACCGGCTGACCTCGGTCAGTCGAGGCCGAGGTGGCGCAGCGCCACGGCGGCGTAGATCGCCGCGCCGTCGACCATCGCCTCCTCGTCGAACATCACCCGGTTCGAGTGGTTCGGCGCAGCCGTTGCGGGGTTGCGGTCGTGCGGCGTCGCGCCGAGGAACATCATCGTCCCGGGGATGCGCTCGATGACGTAGCTGAAATCCTCCGCGCCCATCACCGGGTTCGGTAGGCGCAGCATCCGGTCGGCGCCGATCAGGTCGGCGGCCACACCCATGCTGAACTCGGTGAAGTCGGCCCCGTTCACCGTGACCGGATAGCCCAGCCGGACCTCCACCTCCACGGCCAGCTCATGGGCCGCGGCCACACCCTCGGCCACGCGGCGGATGCCGTCGTGCACCCGCTGACGGGTGCGCTCGCTGACCGCGCGGATCGTGCCGTGGATCTCGGCCGTCTCGGGGATGACGTTCGACGTGGTGCCTGCCGTGATGCGCGCCACGGTGACGATGGTGGGGGCGAACACGTCGATCCGGCGGGTCACCATCGTCTGCAGCGCCTGGACGATCTCGCAGGCCACCGGGATCGGGTCGAGCGTGCGGAACGGCTCGCTGGCATGGCCGCCGCGACCGGTGACGGTGATGGTCATCGTGTCGCTCGAGGCCATCACCGGGCCGGGCCGCGACGCGACGAAGCCGGTGGGCGCGACCGCCGTGGCATGCAGCGCGAACGCTCCCGTCACCGGCGAGGCGCTGCCGTCGACAGCGTGCGGGCCGACGTCGAGCAGCCCCTCGTCGAGCATGAACCGGGCCCCGGCGTAGCCCTCCTCGCCGGGCTGGAACATGAACAGCACCCGGCCGGGCAGGTCGGCGCGCCGGGCGCTCAGCAGCTTGGCGGCGCCGGTGAGCATCGCCGTGTGCGTGTCGTGCCCGCAGGCGTGCATCGTGTTGTCGACCTGCGAGGCGAAGTCGAGCCCGGTGTCCTCGGGCATCGGCAGCGCGGCCATGTCGCCGCGCAGCAGCACCGTCGGCCCCGGCTTGCCACCGGTCAGCAACGCGGCGATGCCACTCGTCGTCTCGTGCAGCGTCAACTCGAGCGGCAGGCCCTCGATCGAGGCCAGCACCTGCTCGCGGGTGATCGGCAGATGGTTGCCGATCTCCGGCCAGCGGTGCAGGGTGCGACGCAGCGCGACCATGTCGTCGAGCAGGTCACGGGCTTCCTCACGCAGCGTCTCGGTCGTCATGTCGGCATGCTAACCATGCGCCGGTGGACCCCGCTCCCGACCTGCCGACCGCATCCGCTGCGGCAGCGCGCGAACTGGTCGACATCGTCGACGAGGACGACCGCGTCGTCGACGTGGTGCCACGGGCGCGCATGCGCGCCGAACGGCTGCTGCACCGCTCGGTGTTCATCGCCGTGGTCCACCCCGACGGTCGGCTGCTCGTCCACCAGCGCAGCGCGCACAAGGACATCTGGCCCGGATGGTGGGACCTCGCCGTGGGCGGTGTGGTCGGTTCGGGTGAGGGCTACGACGAGGCGGCACGGCGCGAGCTGGCCGAAGAGGTCGGGGTCGTCGACGCAGCACCCGAGCCGCTCGACGACGGCACCGCCCGACGCTATGTCGACACCGAGGTCGCCCTGATGGGGCGTTGCTACCGGGTGGTGCACCCCGGCCCGTTCCACTTCGCCGACGGCGAAGTCGTGCAGGCGCGCTTCGTCGACCGTGACGAGCTCGCCCACCTGCTCACCACCGAGCGCTTCCTGCCCGACTCGCTCACCCTGCTCGTCCCGCTGCTCGGGTGACCCGGAGCGGGACGCCCTCGCTCAGCACACCTCGCTCAGAAGACCTCGCTCAGAAGACCTCGACCAGCACGCCCGCGATCACGGCCAGGACGATGCCCAGCCCGACGAACGCCAGGCCCGTGCGCCACATCGACCGCCGGTAGGGGGCCAGGCGCGGGTCGTCGTTGGTGAGGCCTTGGGTGAAGGCGCCCACCGAGCGGATCTGCCCCTCGACGGTGTAGAGCTCACCCGGGTTGCTGGTGGCCGGCTGCCACGGCACGGTGGGATCGCGGTCCGGCTGGGGCCTCGAATCGGTCATCGGCCCATCGTAGGCCCGCCAACCGGCCCGGTCGTCTGGATGACCGCCCGTGCGCCCCGGGTACCATGACCGGATGCTGCGCCTCGAGTTCACGATCGAGCCGTTCGTCGACGGCCAGCCCGGCCCGCACGTGCTCGCCGGGGTCGCCGCCGCCGAGGCGCTCGGCGCAACGGTCGAGTTCGGCCCGTTCGGCTCGTCGTGCACGGTGGACGACACGCAGGCCGGCACCATGCTCGCCGCAGTCGTCGACGCGGCCGTCGCCAACGGCGCGACGGCGATCACCATCGAGCTCATCCGGGGCACCGAGGCGGACCGGTGACGACCGGCTCGCGCCAGGGCAAGGGCGGCGGGCAGCGCGCAGCTGCGGCCGCATCGGCCCAGCACCTGCTGCCCCGCCACCCGCTCGTGCTCGCCGTGCGACCGATCGTCGAAGCCCTCGGCGCCCAGGTGCTGCCCCTCGCCGACCGCGCGCCCGGCGACCTGCCGCTCAAGTGGGAGGGCACCGAGGTCGCCGTCGTGCGCATGGCCCCGCTGCACGGCGCGCTCGACCGGCTGCTCGAGGGCGTCGAGCGCGAGCTCGGCAACCGTCTGCCGCTGCTCGACCGCGCCGACAAGCAGCGCGCCATCCGCCTGCTCGACGAGCGCGGCGCCTTCACCCTGCGCCGCGCCGTCGAAGACGTCGCCGACGCGATGGGCGTGAGCCGCATCACCGTCTACAACTACCTCAACGCGCTCCACCGCTCGACGTGAGCGACAGGGCGGCACCGGGGAGCGCGGCATGAAGCAGTACGACATCATCGGCTTCGACGCGGACGACACCCTCTGGGTGAGCGAGGACGGCTTCCGCGCCAACGAGTGGCGCTTCGTCGAGCTCGTCTCGCCCTACGCGCCCGAGGGCGTCGACGTGAAGGCCGCGCTCACCGCGGTGGAGCGCAAGAACCTGCACACCCTCGGCTACGGCGTCAAGGCCTTCGCGATCTCGATGGTCGAAGCCGCACTGACGATCACCCAGCACCGCGTGCCGACCACCGTGATCGGCCAACTCATCGAGATGGCCAGGGCCCAGCTCGAGGCCCCCGTCGAGCTGCTGCCCCATGTGCCCGAGGTGCTCGCCCGCGTCGGGCGCGCCTACACGCTCGTGCTCATCACCAAGGGCGACCTCGTCCACCAGACGCACAAGATCGACACGAGCGGCCTCGCCCACCACTTCCACCACCTCGAGATCGTGCTCGAGAAGGAGCCCGGCACCTACCAGCGGCTGCTGCAGCGCTGGGACGTGGCGCCCGAGCGGTTCTGCATGGTGGGCAACAGCGTGCGCAGCGACATCCTGCCCGTGCTCGCCATCGGCGGCGACGCGGTGCACGTGCCCTACCACCTGCTCTGGGAGCTCGAGCACGTCGACCACGACGAGCACGTCGTCGAGCTGGCCTCGCTGGCCGACCTGCCCGACCACCTCGGCTGCTGCCGCGACGGCCGCGCTCGTCACCGCGCGGCTCGCAGCCGTCTCAGAGCCGGCGCAGCGCCACGTCGGTCACCCGGTGGTCGGCGCCCGTGCGCACCCGCAGGCTCGCCCGCGTGCGCGTCGGGGGGATGTTCTCGACCAGGTTCTTGCCGTTGATCGAGCGCCAGATGCCGCGGGCGGTGGCGATCGCCTCGTCGCGGCTCAGGTGCGCGTAGTGGCGGAAGAAGCTGCCCGGCTCCTGGAACACGGTGTCGCACAACGTCAGGAAGCGCTCCACGTACCACGCCTCGATGTGCTCCTCGTCGGCGTCGATGTAGATGCTGAAGTCGAAGTAGTCGCTGACGAACTCGTTGCTGTCGGCCGCGATCGGTGCGCCGACCTGGAGCACGTTGAGGCCCTCGATGATGAGGATGTCCGGCTGGCGCACCTCGATCTGCTCACCGTCGACGATGTCGTAGACGACGTGGCTGTAGACCGGCGCCCTCACCTGCGGCGCACCGCTCTTCACGTCGCGCAGGAACTCGAGCAGACGCCGCGTGTCGTAGCTCTCCGGGAAGCCCTTGCGGTGCATGATGCCCCGCTCTTCGAGCACCCGGTTGGGGTGCAGGAAGCCGTCGGTGGTGACCAGATCGACCTGCGGGTGGTCCGGCCAGCGGGCCAGCAGCGCCTGCAGGATGCGGGCGAAGGTGCTCTTGCCCACGGCGACGCTGCCGGCGATGCCGATCACGTAGGGCACCTTCGGCGCCAGCGTGCCCAGGAATGCGGCAGACACCTTGTGCAGGTTCTGCGTGGCCGCGACGTAGAGGTTGAGCAACCGGGTGAGCGGCAGGTAGACCGCGGCCACCTCGTCGAGGTCGATGCGGTCGTTGATGCCGCGCAGCGCGGCGAGCTCGCTCTCGCGGAGCGTGAGCGGAGTCGCGGCGCGCAGATCGGCCCACTCGTCGCGTTCGAACCGCAGGTAACGACCGTTCTCGTCCGTCACTGCGGGGAACCCTACGCTGCGGCCATGGGGGCGCCGCAACCTGCCGAGGAGATGTCGCGACGGCGACGGCTCGGCGCGTGGTACACGCCCCAGGCGCTCGTCGACCACGTGGTGTCGCTGGCGCTCGACGCGCGTGGGGTCCGACCGCGTGGTCGATCGCTGCGCGTCCTCGACCCCGCCTGCGGCGACGGCCGGTTCCTCGCGGCCGTGCGCCGACGCGTGGGCCAGGTCGAGCTCACCGGCTGCGACGTCGATCCGGGCGCGCTCGCCGCGAGCCGTGAGGCGCTCGGCGACGACGTCGAGCTCATCGCCGCCGACGCGCTCGACCACGACTGGGCTGGCCGCGAGTTCGACCTCGTCATCGGCAACCCACCGTTCCTCAACCGTCTGGCGAACCTCACCGCCCGCGGCCATCGCTCGCGGTGGGGTGGTGGCCCCTACGCCGACGCGGCCGCGGAGTTCCTCGCCCTCGCCGTGGCGCTCACCCGGCCGCGCGGCGGGCGCATCGCGCTCATCGTCCCCCAGCCGTTGCTCACCGCTCGCGACGCCGCACCGATCCGCGCCAGCGTCATCGAGCGGGCCGCCCTCACCCACCTGTGGTGGTCACCGACCACGATGTTCGACGCGCAGGTGCGCACCGCGGCCCTCGCCTTCACCACCGGCGCGGCGCAGGGCCCGGTGCGGCGCACGCACGGCGCAGCGTTCGACGAGCGCCCGGCAGCGCCCCTGCAGGCGTCGTGGGGAGCGCTGCTCCTCGACGACGACGCCGTGCAGGTGCCACGGGCCGGTGGCACCACGCTGGGCGACCTGGCGGTGGTGAGCGCCGACTTCCGCGACCAGTACTACGGGTTGGTCGGCGCCGTGGGCGACGAGGTCGACGGGCCACCGCTCATCACCTGCGGCCTCATCGACCCCGGGCACTGCCGGTGGGGCGAACGGCCCGTGCGCTTCGCCGGGCAGCGCTACCGCGCGCCGCGCGTCGAGCTGTCCCGGCTGCGACCCGAGCTGCAGCGCTGGGCCGCGAGCCGGCTCGTTCCGAAGGTGCTGGTGGCCAACCAGACCCGCACCATCGAAGCCGTCGGCGACCGGACCGGCTCCTGGCTGCCGAGCGTGCCCGTCATCTCCGCCGTGCCTCGCGACCCGTCGGACGCCACGGCGCTCGACCGGATCGCCGCGGTGCTCGGGTCGCCCTCGGCGACGGCCTGGGTGCGCCATCACGCGGCCGGCAGCGGGCGGTCGGCCGACACGGTCCGGGTCAGCCCTCGGCTCGTGGCCTCCATCCCGGTGCCCGACGAGCACTGAGCGACACCCCTGGCCGACACCCCTGGCCGACACCCCTGGCCGACACTATGCGGTCGCATCACCACGCAGAGTTACAGAGACCATCCACGTTCGCGCGGAACGTGCATGAAAACCCCTCCAAACCCCTGCGTCGACCGGCCGCGATCTGCACGGTCCGACCTACGCGCAGCAGCGAGCACACCATGGCAGCATCCACCTCGTCCACGATCGGGCCCGTCGAGGCCTTCTGGCGGTACCGCACCCGCACGGTGACGGTCTGCGTGCTGTTCGGCCTGCTCGGCGCGGTCGGCGGATGGATGCTCGGCGGCACGGCCACCGCGACCACCGAGGTCTACCTCACCGACCCGCGCGGCGCCGACAAGATCCGTCCGGCGTCGGCGTCGGGCGCCGACCTGATGGCCTACACCAACCAGCGCGCCCAGTTCGCCGCGAGCGACGCCGTGCTCACCGAAGTCTCCGAGCGCACCAACGGCACGCTCAGCATCATCGACCTGCGCAGCCGCGTGTCGACCACCCCCGGCAAGAACCTGAGCTTCACGATCACCTGCACGAGCGACAGCAGCACGGGCGCCACGAGCTTCTGCCGGTCGGTCGCCGACGTCTACGAGCAGCTCTCCCTCGCCGACAACGCGCGCCGGCGCGACATCGTGCTCGGCGAGCTGCAGGCGACCCGCGACCGCCTGCTCGAGGAAGCGGGCGGTGACGGCACCGGCGCCACCGACCAACTCGACGTGCAGATCGCCGAGGCCGGCATGCAGGCGGCGCTGTTCGGCTCCGGCGTCGAGTTCATCGACGTGCCCGTCTTCCAGCCCACGTCACGGCTGCTCCCCGCAGCCCAGTTCGGCCTGGCGGCGGCAGCGTTCGGCGCACTGATCGCAGGCGCGCTCGCCTGGCTCGCCGCACTGCGCCGGCCCGTCGTCGCCGCCCCAGGGGAGGCGGCGACCTAGCTGCGCTCCGTGCTGCTCGGCCAGCTCGACCGCACCAACCCGCAGATCGGGTACGACCTCGTCGCCACCAACGCCGGTCAGCGCGTCGAACAGGGCATCGTCGTCGTGACCGCCAGCTCCGACACGGAGGCGGGCAACACCGATCTCGTCGTCCATCTCGCCGACGCCTGGATCCACGAGGGCCGTTCCGTGCTCGTGATCGACGGCAACGTGCACCGGCCGCGGCTGTCCACGCGCTACGCCGCAGGCCCACCGCGGCTCGGCTTCACCGATCTCGTGGGTGGCCTCGTCGACGAGGTCGCCGTGCTCACCCTCGTGCAGATCCCCAACGGTGGACGGATGTGCTTCGTGCCGTGCGGGCGGCCCGTCGAGCACCCGGCGAGCCTGCTCCGCTCGGCGACCGCGCAGCAGACGCTCACCCGACTCCGCCAGCGGTACGACATCGTGCTCATCGACGCGCCGCCGATCATGGAGCGGGCCGAGGGCGGCGCGATCGCGTCGGTCGCCGACGGCGTGCTCGTCGTCGTGCCGGAAGGTGAGCAGGCCGAGCAGCTCGACGCGCTGCGCAACCGCATCGAGGTGCTCGGGGTGAGCACCTACGGCGTGGTCTACGACCTCGTCCCGGCATGAGCTCGGGCATCACCACGTGGCGGTCACGGCGCGAGGCTGCGCTGCGCGCCAGCTGGTGGCTGCCGCTGCTGCTCCTCGTGGCGAGCGACTACAAGCTGCGTCGCCGGGCGAGCGACCAGGCGATCAGCGGCTCGGCCGACCCGTTCATCTTCCTCGAGCTCGGCGTCTACCTCGCCGTCGGGTGCTACCTGCTGGTGCGCCTGCGCCCGACGCTGCGCAACCATGCCGTGATGGTGTGGACCGCCGGCTACCTGCTCGCCGCCGCGGTGAGCACCCTGTACGCACCGTTCCCGGTGTTCGCGCTGGTGCGCGGCGTGCAGCTCGTCATCATCCTGCTCGCACTGCTCCAGTTCGTCCACGACGCCGACCTGGCCGTGATGCGCCGGCTCGTCCACGGGTACGTCGTGCTCACGACGGCGTCGATCGCCATCGGCCTCGCCTACGTCGCGCCGCAGACCGGCGAGCAGATCGGCCGCTTCACCTGGCTCTTCACCCACAGCGTCGTCGCCGGGGCGATGCTCGCGGCGAGCGTGGTGATCCTGTTCGGGATGTGGCTCACCCACCGCACGGCGGGCCTGCCCTGGGCGCGGTGGGCCTACGGTGTGCTGCTCGTCGTCCACGTCGTGGCCCTGATGCAGACGCGCACGCGCGGCTCGATCGGGTCGGCGGTGGTGGCGATCGTCATCATCACCCTGCTCTGGCTCGACGCGAAGGGGGCACGCGACCTGTTCATCGCCGGCAGCATGCTCGTGACGCTCATCGCGCTCACGGCGGCCGGTCCGATCGTCACCTACCTGCTGCGCAACAGCGACTTCGAGCAGCTCGTCTCGCTCAACCGGCGCACCGACCTGTGGGCGCTGGCGATCGAGATGTTCGCCGAGCGGCCGCTCATCGGGTTCGGGTTCACCTCGACGCGCGGCCTGTTCCTCGAGCGGACCAGCCTGGGTGGGGCCCACAACGCCTACGTCAACGTGCTCGTCGACCTCGGCCTGGTGGGGCTGTTCTGGTGGGGCGGCCTGGTGGCGCTCACGGTGGTCCACATCGGCCGTCTGCGTCGCCGTGTCCGTCGCGAGCGCGGGCTCGAGGCGCTCACCTTCGACGCGCTCACCATGACCGGGTTGATGGCCTGCATGCTCATCAACGCCCTCACCGCCGAGTACCTGGCCGGAGGCGTCGGGGCGGCCGCCATGCTGCTCTACCTCGTCGGGGCGTGGGTCGTCATCGCCGGCGACGCCGCCGACTCGGTGGTCACCGAGCGCCGGCTGTTCCCCCGCGCGGCACGCCCACCGGCAACCTCCCCGGTCGGCACGGCCCCGGCACCCGGACCGAGCGGACGATGACGGTGACCGACGCGCCCCGCACCGCGGCCGCACCGGCGCGCTCGGCGATGACCGGCGCGATCGTCGCCCAACTGTCGCAGGCCGTGGGCAGCTTCCTGCTCCAGGTGCTCGCCGCACGGATCCTCGGCCGCGAAGGGCTCGCCCAGTTCGCGCTGCTCTACGGCCTCGTGGTCGTCGGCACCGCCGCATCGACGGGACTGGTGGGCGACGCGCTCACGGTCCTCGACCGGCACGCCTCCCACGTGCGTGCCGGGTTGCAGTGGTGGGCCGCCCGCGTCGTGCTGGTCGCCGCCGCAGCGTTGGCCCTCGTCGTGCTCGCCGTCGGTGAGCTCGACGCGGTGGACGCACTGTGGTTCGCGCTCGCCACGGGGACCTTCCTGCTCGAGGACCTCGTGCGTCGGCTGCTCATGGCCTCGATGCGCTTCTGGTCGATCGTCATGGTCGACCTGGTCGTCCTCGTCGGCTCGCTCGGGGTCGTCGCAGCCGTGCACCTCGGCCCGGGGACGGTCACCCTGCAGACCTTCCTCGTGGCGATGGTGGTGGGCCAGTGCGCGGCCGGCGCCGTCGGCTGGACGATGCTGCCGCGGGCCGACCGGCGCTGGGTGCGCGGCGTCACGCCCGACCGGGCGATCGTGTGGCGCTACGGATCGTGGCGCGCCCTGCAGCACGGGATCCGCCCGGTCGCCCTGGCCGTGGTGCGCGTCGTCGCGATCGCCGTCATCGGCTTCGCTGCGTACGGCGAGGTGGAGGCCGCTCGACTGTTCGTCGCACCTGCCATCCTCGCGGTCAACGGCGCGAGCAACTACCTGTTCGCCAGCTTCGCGACCAGCTCCTCGGCGAGCACCCCGGAGCTGCTGCGGCGCGCCGACCGGGGCGTGGTAGCGCTGCTCGCGACCTCCGTGGCACTCGGCGGCGCCGCCGTGGCAGCGCTGCCGCTGCTCGGGGACATCGTGTCCGCCGGGGCGTTCGGGATCAGTGCGCTGGCCGTGGCCGGTTGGTCGGCCTTCGCTGCGGCGACAGCGGCGATCACCCCCTACGGCGTCCTCGCCGCCGTGCGCGTGCCGCAGGCGAAGGTCTTCGCCATCCGGGTCGTCGAGACGGTCGTCTCGATCGGCCTGGTCTGGATGGTGCTGGCATCCGGCGCCGAAGGCTGGACGATCCCTGTGGTGCTCGGAGCGTGCTCCGCCCTCGCCGGCTGGGCGATCCGGGCCTCGATCGTCGCGGAGGACTCCCCATGACAACCCGCAACCGCTCCCGAACGCTGACCATCGCCGTCGTCGCGCTCATGGGCGTGGGCGTGACCGCCTGCTCCGGGTCCGACGGCGCCGACCAGGCGACAGCGACCTCGTCGGCCGCCCCGACGGAGCCGAACGGGGCGTCCACGACGGTCGTCGCGCCGGTGGGCACGGCCGAGGCCGGCTCGAGCGTGCCCACCGCGTCGGGCCCGCCCACCAGCGACGCCGTCGGTTCGTCGACCGTTCCCGCGCCGGTCGCCGGAGGCCAGGGGGCCGTCGTCCCCGTGGCGACGGTCGCGCCGCAGGCGGCGACACCCCTCGGCGCACCCGCCACCGACGCAGGCGGGCTGCGCTTCGCCATCGACTCGATCGAGGCTGTGGAGGGCGAGGCCAGCGCGCCCGGGGAGATCGGCGGCCCGGCGCTGCAGGTCAGCCTGCGTGCGACCAACACCTCGTCGAGCCCGGTCGACCTGTCGCTCACCGTCGTCGACCTCCGCCACGGCGCGGACGAGGTGCCGGCCGCCCCGTTCACGATCGGCACCTCGCCGCTGAGCGGCACGCTGGCGCCGGGCGCCTCTGCGACCGGGGTCTACGTGTTCGCCGTGCCCGACCAGCGGCGCGACCAGGTGACGATCTACGTGAACGCCCGACCGGAGCTGCCGTCGGTGGTGTTCGAAGGATCCGCACGGTGAGCGCGGCAGCCGGCACGGGACGTGGGTCGCCTTGAGCGCTCCTGAACACCCGCACTGGGTCGATCGGCCCATTCGCACCGACACGGCCGCGCGTCGTGCGTCGACACGTCACGATCGTCGTACACGCATCCGGGCGACCGGGTGTGCTCTGTCTACTCATGGAGGTCGTTCGCGATGAAGGCCCGTTGGACACGTCTCGGAGTGGTGGCGTCGCTGCTCATCGGCGCGACCGCTGTCGTCTCCACGCAGTTCGCGAGCACCGACCCACTGGCCGCGGCTCGCACGGTGTCGGCCGATCCGTTGCCGACGGTGCAGATCAACGGCGTCGTCTGGGCCCAGG
>DAINND010000006.1:10871-21259 GCA_036736065.1 Ilumatobacteraceae bacterium | reverse complement strand
GCCCAGAGCCCGGCACCCCCTCCGGGGTCTGGCGACGCGGGTCGAACTGCTCGGCGGCGGCGCCGAAGACGGATCGGTCGCGGTTGACCGAGAGCAGGTCGATGACCACCTTCGAACCGACCGGAATCCGCCGGCCGCTCTTCCGCTCGATGTCATCGAGCGCCCAGCGCATGGCGACCGGGCTCGATGGCTGCAGGCGCACCGTCTCGTGGGTGCAGCGCTGGACGAAGAGCCGGTCGTGTCGGACGGCGTCGTCGTCTTCGGGGTGGGCCTCGAGCCACCGGAAGATGTTGTGGCTCACCCGCGTGAACGCGGTGGCGGAGGTGTGCGCGCCGGCGAGCAGGTAGAAGGCCACTTCACGGACGACGACCTCGTGCGGCAGGTCGAGCTGGTCCTGGTTGTCGAGCAGGATCGACAGCACGTCGCGCGGCAGCTCGCTCCCGGACGCCTTCAGCGCCCGGCGGCGCTCGATCGACGGCTGCACGAACTCGGCGTCGAAGTCCGACACCTTTGCAGCCACCTCGGCCCGCTTGGCGTCGCGGTCACCCGTGAAGTGCGCCAGGGTCGCTCCCTCGATGAACACCTTGAGGTAGTCGTACAGCCGGAAGGTCTCCTCAGGGGTGCCGAGGGGACGGTCGACTCCCGCCGTGAACGCCGCCAGGTTCATCATCATCTGATGCCCGAGGTGGACGAGCTCGGCTCGGCCATCGGCCAGATAGGGGGCGAACGTCCCCTGGATGATCGGCGGGAACAGGTCGCGCTCGTACAGCTCGAAGGTGTCGCGACGGAACAGGCGGTTCTCGAGGCGCCGCCGGTCACGGTGCGCCGTGCCGTGCAGGTTCACCAGGACATCGGCCATGATCACCTCGCCGGCGTCGTACAACGCCTGGCGGAGGTCCTTCTGGCGGTAGGCCTCCTTGGCCTCGTCATAGGTGGTGATGGTGATGATCTGTGGCTCGCTCATGGTTCCCCCTCCATCGATGTTCGAACAACGGTGCCTGACCTGGCCGGGTCAGGCGTTGGTGACCCCGCGTCCGAGACCACCGTCGCTCGTGAGCACGTTGCCCGTCGCCCACTCGGCACAGGCGAGGTACTCGACAGCCTCGGCGATCTCGTCGGTCGTTCCCAGCCGGCCGAGCGCGTGCGCGGGGGCAAGGCCTTCGAGGCGCGCTCGGGCCGTGGCGTCGTCGAAGAGGCCGGCGCGCTGGTTGATCTCGGGGAACACGCCCCCCGGACGGACGCAGCTCACCCGGATCCCGAGCGGGCCGAGCGCGGCGGCCAACACGGCGGTGAGGGTCTCGACGGCGCCCTTCGTGGCCGCGTAGGGCGAGGCCCCGGGAAAGGCCCGCTGGGAGTGGACGGACCCGAAGAAGATGATCGCCCCGGCGGCTGCGCGCAGTGGCCCGAGCGCAGCCTGGGCCAGCATGATCCCGGCAACGACGTGGGAGTGGATCACAGCGAGCATCTCCTGCTCGTCGAGCTCGCTGAGCGGGCCGCGGTACATGTTCGCGGCTTTGTTGACGTGCACGTCGAGGCGGCCGTCACCGTGCTCGAGCGCCTGTGCCACCATTGCAGCCCGATCCTCGGCATCGGTGACATCGCCGACCACGGCCCGACAGGCCGGCCCGATCGAGGCCGCGACAGCCTGCACCTTGTCGGCCCGTCGCCCCGAGATCGTGACGCGGGCGCCGCGGGCGCAGAAGTGCCGTGCGATCCCTTCCCCGATGCCGGAGCCACCGCCGGTGACGAGCAGCGACATCCCCTCCGTCGAACGCATCAGCAGCCACCTCCGGCGCCGCGGCCGGACGCCACCCAGCGCACGGCGTTGCGCAGCAACCGCGCGTGGTCCGGGTCGCGGACCGAGGCTGCGTCGTGGCCGAAGCCGTCGTACACCACTCTCCCAGCGCCGTACGACCACGCCCACACGACGGGTTGTGCCTCGTCGTCGACGTGCCGACGAGCCGTCATCAGCACCTCGATGCCCGGCTCGAGGTCGAGCGCCCCGTACACCTCGTCGTGCAGGTGGAGCGCGCCGACGTCGCGCAACACGGGGTGCTGTGTGGCTGCGTCCGAAGCGACGTCGGCGCTGACCGGCCCGACGGGCGGATGGGACGACGTCGTCCAGTTCCAGGATCCTCCGAGGATCTGCTGCCACTCGGGCCAGTCGTCGAAGCAGATCGACGCGGTGTGGCAACCGACGAGACCGCCACCGCCGGCCACGAACGAGCTGATCGCTTGCTTCGTCGGCTCCGAGGTGGTGTAGGCCCACTGGTCGCGCAGGTGGTCGTATCGCTCGTGGGCCATCCGCCAGCGCAGGGCGTTCACCACCAGGACGTCGACCCCTGCACCGAGGGCGGACGCAACCAGATCAGGGTGGTCGACCACCGTCACGTGGTGCCCGTCCTCGCCGAGCACCCCGGCGACCGCGCCGGCCGACGCCGCGAAGTCGTGGGCGTGGTCCGGCCCGCCGGTGAGCACGAGGACGCGGCTCACCGGCGATGCCCGACCGAGTCGACGGAGGCCGGTCGGGGCAGATGAGCGATGACCGAACCGGTCACCCCTCCGTCGACGACGATGTTCTGCCCATGCACGTACGCAGCCGCGTCGGAGGCGAGGAACAGCACGACGTCCGCGATGTCCTTCGCCGTGCCCAGACGACCGAGCGGCACCTTCGACTCGCGAGCTTCACGGGTGGCGGGATCGGCATAGATGGGTGCCGACATCCCGGCGTCGATGAGACCGGGCGCAACGGCGTTGACACGGATGCCGTACGCCCCCCACTCGATGGCCATCTGCGACGTGAGCAGCGCGACCGCGGCCTTCGATGCGCCATACGCGCCCGCGTTGGGACCGGCCATCACACCGTTCATCGAAGTCAGGTTCACCACCACACCCGGTCGGCCGGAGGCCATCCATCGGCGCGCACTGGCCCGCGCCACCACGAACGAGCCCAGGAGGTTCACGTCGAGCACGGCCCGCATGTCGTCGAGGGTCTGGTCGACGAGCGGCCCGAACCGCACGATGCCCGCGTTGTTGACCACGACGTCCGGCGTGCCGAACCGGTCGAGCACGTCCTCGACGGCGGCCTCGTCGACGACCGATGCCTGGAAGCGCTCGATGCGATCGCGTCCGGGCTGAGCGTCGTGGCCGTTCGTGCCGACGTCGCAGGCGACGAGGTCGACCGCAGCAACGCGGTATCCAGCAGCTGCGGCAGCGTCGACGATGGCCGCCCCGAGGCCACGGGCAGCTCCCGTCACCAACATCGAGCGCACATCGGCGCCGGGCATTGCGCTCATCGACGCATAAGGTAGTGGGCAGGAGGGTAGTTGTGATAGTCCTAACGACGCACGCGGACGCCAAGGATGCGTACCGCCAGAAGGGCCTCCGGCAAGCCCTCTACGACGAGGGGCACCGCCTGATGGACGGTGTGATCGTCAACCTCCACGGCTCGGCCCATCTCGATCGTCGGCGCCTCGAGAACCGCCTGTTCCGCCGCGACACCTTCACGTTCTACGAGCGTGACGTGATCCCCGGCATCATCCGGGCGAACCTTGCCCCGGCGATCGCTGCCGGTCGGGCCGACCTGCTCACCCTGGCCCGACGCACGATGATGACCCTTGCCCTCGACGTCGCAGGAGTCGACCGCCTGCATCGTGAGGGGCCGCAGGCCGAGGCTGAGATCGACGCGCTGTACGAGATCATGGATCGCCTCGCCAAGGCCTCGACCGTCGGCCACGCCACCGGGGACAAGGCGAGCATCATCGCCGCAGGGGACGAGGCGCTCGAAGAGTTCGAGCGGGGGCCGTTCCGTCGCTCGCTCGAACGTCGACTCGGGCTGGGCGAGCAGATGGCACGGGGCGAGCTCCACGTCGACGACCTGCCGCGGGACGTGCTCACCACGTTGCTCCACAACCAGGACCGCCTCGATCTCCCGGCCGACACGGTGCTCCGAGAGGTCGCCTACTTCCCCTGGGTCGGATCGCACAGCACGTCGAACCAGTTCGTCCACGCGATGCACCACATCTTCACCTGGCTCGACGACCCGGCCTCCGCCGCGCTCGTCGACCGCCCGACCCTGACCCGGGACGCCGTCGTGCGCCAGCGGTTCGTGCACGAGAGCCTGCGCCTCCATCCGGCGAGCCCGGTGTCGCTGCGGATCGCCACCGAGCCGGTCACGCTGCGCAACGGCACGGTCGTCCCCACCGGCGAGACCGTGGCGATCGATCTGCGCACCGCCAATCGCGACCCGGACGTGTTCGGCCCGACGGCCGACACCTTCGATCCATTCCGGGCGCTGCCCGACGGCGTGGCCCCGTGGGGGCTCAGCTTCGGCCACGGGCTGCACGCCTGCCTGGGCCAGGAGCTCGCCGGAGGCGTCGAGCTGCCACCCGGCGATGCCCTCGAGCACCACCTGCTCGGCGCGATCTGCGTCATGGCCGGGATCGTGCTCGCCGCCGACGCCCGACCCGACGTCGAGCGCCCGCCCGTGCGCGACCCGTCGACGACCCGCGACGTCTTCGCCGGCTACTCGGTCCGCTTCGGCTGAGCCGCCGCGGGCTCCGGGTGCTCGACCGCCCAGCGCACGGACTCGACGATCATCTGGTAGCCCGTGCAGCGGCACATGTTGCCCTCGATGCCGATGCGGATCTCCTCGGGCGTCGGGTCGGGGTGCTCCGCGAGCAACGAGGTCGCCGCCATCACCATGCCCGGTGTGCAGTACCCGCACTGGAGCCCGTGGCACTGCCGGAAGCCCTCCTGCACCGCGCTGAACCCGTCGTAGGGGCCGGTGAGCCCCTCGATCGTCGTCACCTCGCTCCCGTCGGCCTGGACGGCGAGGAGGGTGCAGCTCTTCACCGATCGGCCATCGACGAGGACCGTGCACGCCCCACAGTTCGAGGTGTCACAGCCGATGTGCGTGCCGGTGAGCCGCTCGTGCTCCCGGATGAGGTGGACGAGCAGGAGCCTCGCGTCGACCTGGTGGCGGCCTCGCCGGCCGTTGACGGTGAGGGTGATGTCGACGTGGCGACGAGCGGTCTCGGTCATGGCCGGGCCTCCTGGTCGATGGGCTGGTTGAGGATCCGCCACACCTTCTCGGGTGTGACGGGCATGTCGATGTGGTCGACCCCGAACGGCCCCAGTGCGTCGACGACCGCGTTCACCACCGCCGCAGGAGCGCCGACGGCACCGGACTCGCCGATGCCCTTCGCGCCGAGCGGGTTGTTCGGGCACAGCGTGGTGATCCGTCCGGCGGTGTAGTCGGGCAGGTCGGCCGCCGTCGGGACCAGGTAGTCGAGCAGCGTCGCCGTGACCGGCTGCCCCGTCTCGGGCGCGTAGCGGACGGACTCGAACAGGGCTTGGGCGATCCCCTGCGCGACGCCACCGTGCACCTGCCCCTCGGCGAGCAGCGGGTTGATCACCGTCCCGCAGTCGTCGACCAGGACCATGTCGAGAATCGAGACGTCCCCCGTGTCGCGGTCGATCTCGACGACACAGCCGTAGGCGCCGGACGGATAGGAGAAGTTCGGGGACTCCTGGTAGAGGTGGTCCTCGAGCGAACCGGCTTGGAGCTCAGGGGGCAGGCGCAACGGCTGGAAGCTCGCCCAGGCGACGTCACCCCAGCTCACGTTCTTGCCCGGCGTGCCCTTCACGTGGAACGCGTCGTCGGCGACCTCGAGGTCGTGCTCGCTCGCCTCGAGCAGATGCGCCGCGATCTTCTTCGCCTTGGCGAGCACGCGGGCGGAGCTCATCTTCACGGCGGAGCCACCGGTCGGCACCCCGCGCGAGCCCATGGTGCCGATGCCCTGGAGCACCGTCGCCGTGTCCCCGAACCTCAGGTGGATCCGGTCGTAGGAGATGCCGAGCTCGTCGCTCGCGATCTGCGCGAACGTCGTCTCGTGGCCCTGGCCATGTGGTGACGAACCGACGAACACGATCGCCGATCCGTCGGGCTGGATGCGGACCTGCGCCGACTCCCACGAGGCGAGATGGCCGAACCCCTCGAGCGAGCCGTTGGGTCCGAAGCCGGCGATCTCGAGCCAGCACGACAGGCCGATGCCCAGCAGCGGAGCACGAGGGTCGGACCGGCGTGCGGCCTGTTCGGCTCGTCGCTCGTCGTACCGGAGCAGCCGGAGGCACTCGTCGAGCGCCGCCGGGAAGTCCCCCGAGTCGTAGACGACCGGCTCGTTGTGGGTCTCGTAGGGGAACGCCGACGGGGGGATGAAGTTCCGGCGGCGCACCTCGGCCGGGTCGATCCCGGTGCGCCGTGCCACCACGTCGACGATGCGCTCGATCGAGTAGGCGGCCTCGGGACGACCTGCGCCGCGGTAGGCGGCCACGGGTGTCGTGTTCGTCACCACGGTACGGAACGACGTGCTCACCTTCGGGATCCGGTAGCACCCGGCGGCCATCCAGCTCGTCAGCACGGCCAGGCCGAGACCGGTCGGATCCGGATAGGCGCCGAGGTTCTGGCTGATCACCAGCCGCAACGCCTTGATCCGCGCGTCGTCGTCGAAGCCGACCTCGATGTCGTGGACCTGGTCGCGGCCGTGCGCCATCTGGACCATCGCCTCCGAGCGGGTCTGGGCGAACTTCACCGGTCGGCGCAGCAACCGCGAGAGCAACGGCACGACGAACAGCTCCGGGTACCAGACGATCTTCGACCCGAACCCACCGCCGACATCGGGCGCGATGACCCTGCACTGCGACTGGGCGATGTCGAGCCACGAGGCCAGGTAGTTGCGCAGGTGGTGCGGCGCTTGGACCGTGGCCCAGACCGTGAGCCCCTCGGGCTTCCAGTCGGCGAGCACGGCGCTCGCCTCGATCGGCACGGCGGCGCAGCGCTGGTTGACGATGTGCAGGTGGGCACGCTGGTCGGCCCGCTCGAGCTCGCGCTCGAGGTCGTCCATCGTCGGCACGATGGTGACCACGTTCGAGCCCTTGCGCGGGAACAGCACGACCTCGTCGGTGGACGCCTCATCGATCGATGTCACGACCGGAAGCGGTTCGTAGCCGACATCGACCGCTGCGACGGCGTCGGCGGCGAGGTACCGGTCCTCGGCCACCACGACCGCGATCGGCTCGCCAACGAAACGCACCACGTTGCGTGCCAGCGCGGGCCGCTCGAGGCCCTCGAGCCCACCGGGAAGGTCGGGGTAGTCGACCAGGTCTGCAGCGGTGTACACGCCGAGGACGCCCTCCATCCGGAGCGCGGCACGGACGTCGATGTGGGTGATGCGCGCATGCGCTTCACTCGACCCGACGAAGGCGGCGAACGCGCATCGCGGCGGGGCGAGGTCGTCGACGAACGTCGCCGTGCCCGACAGCAGGCGCGGGTCCTCCTTGCGCAACACCTTGGCTCCGACCAGGCTCATGGCTGGCTCCTCTCGTCAGGTCGTGGACGCGTCGTCATCGATGAAGGTTCATGGCTTGATGTGGTGGCCTTCGCGGTCCTCGGGGTCGAACCACCACTGCTCGGCGTTCTGTTTGCTCTGCTCGGTCCGGGGTACGCCCCAGCGCATCACTCGGCCGAGCAGGTACTCGGGGCCGCTCTCCTCGCGCCGCCACCACCGGCGCTGGCCGCCGTGCACCCGCTTGCGGAAGGTGGAGAAGCCGACGGCGACGATGAGGGCCACACCGAAGAACAGGCTCTCGATCCACGTCGTGCCGACACCTGCGAGCTGGAGTCCCTTCACCCCCGACTGCAACACGATCACGGCGAGCACCGCTCCCCACACGTTGAAGCGACGCTTGAACTGCGTGGAGCCGAGGAACGCCGCGGCGAAGGCGGGCAGCAGGTACGGCGTGCCCGCCTGCGCCTGGGTCGACCCGAACTGCGACGCGAGCAGCACGCCGCCGAGGGCGCTGAAGACGGCCGAGGCGACGAGCGAGCCTCCCAGGTACCGGTCGGTCTGCACCCCGGCGAGACGCGCAGCCTCGCGCGCCCCACCGGTGGCGAACAGATAGCGGCCGAGCGCGGTGTGCTCGAGCACGAACCACAGCGCGAACGCGACCACCAGCGCGAAGACCACGGTCTTGTTGACCCCGAGGGCGAACTCCGACGTCAGGTTCTTGAAGCTGTCGGGGAAGCCGAGGATCGAGCGGTTGTTCGACCTCCAGACGGCGTACGCAGTGAGGATGGAGCTCATGCCGAGGGTCGCGATGAACGAGTCGATCTTCACCTTCACCACGAGCACACCGTTGATCGCGCCGACCAGCGCGCCGAGCAGGAGGGCGACTGCGATGGCGAACGGCACCGACCAGCCCGCTTCCGTCATCCCCCACCCGACGGTGACCGCAGAGGCCGAGATCGTCGCTCCGATCGACAGGTCGAACACACCCGCCGACAACGGCACCAACAGGCCGAGCGCGACGATCATCAGGATCGCGTTCTGGTTGAGCACCGAGCGGTGGGTGAGCCACATCGTCCACGTGTCGGGGATCCAGATCGAGAACACGAGCCAGATGAGCGCGTAGAGGTAGAGCACACCGATGTTGCGAGGGTGCAACTTCTTCCACTTGAACGGCGAGCGACGCGTGTCGAACCTGCTGTCGATCGTCTTGCTGCGCTCGATGCGCTCGTTGACGACGCGGTGCCGCCTGGTGATCGGGTGCTTCTTCAGCGTCGGTCGCCGGACCACTTCTCCGGTTCGTTCGTCGATCTGCATGTCTCAGTGCTTCCTTCGCAGTCGTCCGAGGGTGCGGCGCATCCACGCCGTGAGCCGACCACCGACGATCTCGACGTCGTGGACCGGCGCTTCCTCCGCGGTCGGTTCCGGCAGGGTGGCCTCGGGCTCGAGGTCGTCGTCGTCGCGGATCACCTTCATCAGCACAGGCTCGCGCGACACCTTCATCTGTTTGCGGTCCGATGTGGCTCCGAGGGTCTCGGCGACGAGTCGCTCCTCGGTCAGGTTCGGGCCTTCGAGCTCGGCGCTCACCATGCCGGCGCGCAGCACGATGACCCGGTCACACAGGTGCACGAGCTCTTCGGCGTCGGAGGACGCGATGAGCACGGCCAGGCCCTCGGCGGCCGACTCGACGATGCGCTGGTAGATGGCCGCCTTGGCGCCGACGTCGACGCCCTGGGGCGGCTCATCGAGGAGCAGCACCTTCGGGTCGGTCCGCAACCACCGGGCGAGCACCGCCTTCTGCTGGTTCCCGCCGGAGAACTTGGCCATCCGCCGATCGAGCAGCGGTGGCTGCACGTCGAGCTCCCGCACCCACTCCGCCACGGCGGTCCGCAGCTCGGCATGACGGAGACGCACGCGCCCCTGGAGCGGGCCGAGCCGCGGGAGCGGCACGTGGTCGACCAGCTTGTCCTCCGGATCGAGCGCCAGGCCCTTGCGGTCGGCGGGCACCAACGCGATGCCGGCGCGCAGGGCATCGCGTGGGCTGCAGAAGACCTTGGTCTTGTCGACGAGCACCTTGCCGGCGAACCGCGGGGTGACCCCTCCGATCGCGCCGCAGATCTCGTCGCGCCCCGAGCCGACCAGGCCGGCCACACCGACGATCTCCCCAGCGTGGACCTTGAAGCCGACCCCACGCAGTGTGATGCCGAACACCATCTCGGCCTCGAGCACGGGGCGACCTGCCGGCACTGCCCGCGAGGTCGGGTACAGGTCGGTCATCGAACGGCCGACGATCAGATCGACGAGCGCTCGTTCATCGAGATGGTCCGTCGGGACCCCTGCCGCGACGACCTGGCCATCGCGCAGCACCGTGACCCGATCTGCCAGGTCGAGCACCTCGTCGAGCATGTGGCTGACGAACAGCACCCCTGCGCCGAGACCGGCCACCCGGCGCACCTCGCGGAACAATGCCTCGACCTCGCGGCGGTTGAGCGACGCCGTCGGCTCGTCGAGGATGAGCAGCCCCGACCGCTCCCCGTCCCAGTCCTGCAGCGCGCGCACGATGGCGACTGCAGCGCGTTCGGCCGCGGTGAGCGTCGCCACCGGTTGGCGGACATCGGGAGCCAGCCCGAAGCGCAGCCGGCGCTCCTGCGCGCGCGCCGCCTCGGCCCGCCAGCGGATGCGCCCGCCCGTACCGGTGATGTAGCCACGGCCGAGGCCGAGGTTCTCGATCGTCGAGAGGGCGGGAACGAGACCCAGGTCCTGGTGGACGATCCGGATGCGATGCCGGTCGTCGTGGCCGAGGTGCCACAGATCGACGCGACGACCGTCGAGGTAGACCTCCGACCCGTGATCAGCCTGGACGTATCCGCCGAGCAGTTTGATGAGCGGCGACTTGCCGGATCCGTTCTGGCCGACGAGCGCGTGGACCTCCCCCGGCATCACCTGCAGCGAGGCTCGATCGAGCGCCACCTGACCCGGATAGGTCTTCGACAGCGAGTCGATCCGGAGCACGGGGACGGGGGGGGGGGGGGAGCCCGGCCC
>DAINND010000006.1:0-10861 GCA_036736065.1 Ilumatobacteraceae bacterium | reverse complement strand
CCCCGTTGTCGCCTTCCCCCGCGCTTCCTGCCGTTCTTGGGTTCGGGCGCCGTGCCTCCCCCGCCCCCCGTCCTGTGCGAGTTCGTTCACGGTCGGCGTCGGTCCGGGATCGGACCGATGGACCGGACGGAACAGGTGTGGATCAGAGGCCCCACAGTGCCTTGAACTGGTCCTGGAAGCCCTCGACACCGACCCAGAGCGCGCTCGGGTCGCTGATCGAGCCAGCTTCGAGGATCTGCAGCGGCAGGCCACCCGACAAGATGTCGGGCCGGCCGTCGATCACCGCGGTGGCGGGCGTCACCGCCCGCCCAGGGCCCTCACCGGCGAGCACGCGAGCTGCCGCGTCGGTCGCCCGCCAGCCGAGGAGCTCGGATGCGATGCCGACCTCGGCGACCTGATGCTGGCCGTTGGCGATGAACCCGAAGTTGAGCGGTCCACCGGCCTGGGAGATGGCCTTGGCCTGGTCCACCAGACCAGCCGACTCGAGCGCGTCCGGCACGCCGAAGAGCATGCCGCCGAACGCGTACACGATCGTGTCGAGCTCAGGGTCGGCCTGCAGGGCGGACACGATCTGGCCAGGGAGGTTGGTGCCGATGTCGGTCACCGCGACCTCGCTGATCTCGACGGTGCAGTCCGGGCAGGCAGCGGCGATGCCGGCCTCGAAGCCCTCCTGAACGATCGACAGCACGGGGAACGTCGGCAGGCCGACGAAGTGGACCTTGCCGGTCGTCGTCGTGGTTGCCGCGTAGTCGGCCATCAGCGCGCCGTAGAAGTAGTAGTCGTCCTGGGTGAGCAGGTTCGCCGAGATGCCCTCACCGGGCTCGTAGGCCTCGGGCAGCGACCAGGCGATGACCGGGATGCCCTGCTCCTGCAGCGTCGCGAGCTGCGGGGCGAACCACTCGCGGGGGTTGCCGCGCGTGAGCACGACGTCGGGCTGCGCAGCGATCGCCGCGTCGAACGCTGAGGCCACCGTGTCCGGCGTGTCCTGGTGCGAGGCGGTCTCGTAGGTCCAGCCTGCAGCTTCTGCAGCGGCCTGGATGCCCGTCTCGATCTCCTGGCAGACGGCGACGCCGCACTGCACGTAGAAGACCTTCTTGCCGGACTCGACCGCGATCGGCGAGCTGAGCGGCAGCTCGGTCACCGGCTGGCGGAACGCGTCCACGCGGGCCTGGGCTTCGGCGCTGGCCAACCCGCCACCCGACGGCGCCGCTGTGGTCTCGACCGACGGAGCGGCCGTGGTCTCCACTGCGGGAGCCGCAGTGGTCTCCACCGCCGGAGCGGCGGTGGTCTCGGTGGTCTCGTCGTCGCCGCCACAGGCAGCGAGCACGAGGCCAGCGGCGACGACACCCGCGGTGAGAATGCGGGTACGTGCACGATGGCGTTGCGTCATGGAATCTCCCCCTCTGAGAGCGCAGGCCTGCCCTGCGGCCAGGATGCTAGCCGAGCGGCGGGGAGCGTCGCTAGGTAGCTGACGACGCATGGCGCGCCCGATCGGGCTGCCGCAGGGCACCCTGTGTGCAGTACGGTCGCCGCCATGCATCGGGAGCAGGCGCTGGAGCTGCTGCAGTCCGCGGGGATGTCGAGCTACGAGGCAAAGGCGTACCTCGCCCTGCTCGCTGCCGGCACGCAGCTCAACGGCTACGAGGTGGCCAAGACCTCGGGCGTCCCGCGCAGCACGGTGTACGAGACGTTGTCGAAGCTCGTCGCACGCGGGGCCGCGTTCGAGGTGTCCGGCGAGGCTGGTGCCGTCGGCTACGTCGCGCTACCCGGCGAGGCGCTCATCGGCCGCCTCCGTCGGGAGATGTCCGGCACGATCGACGGCCTCTCGACGCTGTTGCCCCAGCTCGGGACGCCGCCCGAGACGCGCGTCGTCAGCCACGTGCGCGGCATCCAGGGCGTGCTCGAGCGCGCCGTCGACGTCATCGAGGCCGCTCGCGACTCGCTGTTCGTCTCCGTATGGCCGGCCGAAGCCGAGGCCCTGCGCCCATCGCTCGAACGGGCGACGGCCCGCGGCGTCGACGTGTCGATCATCGTCTTCGGGCCCTTCGACCCGCCGGGCGGCCGCGTCTACACGCACCGGTACTCCTCGCCCGAAGTCGTGCTCAGCCGTCTCGGACGGCGGATCTTCACGGTCGTCGCCGACCACGACACGGTGGTCATCGCCGGCATCGACGCGGCCGACGTGTGGGGCATCTGGAGCGACGACACCGCCGTGGCGCTCGTCGCTGCCGAATACGTGCGCCACGACATCGCCCTCCAGTTGCTCGCCGCGCGTCTGCCCGAAGCCGGGAAGGACGGCTTCTGGCCGACCGACCCCGAGCTCGAGCGGCTTCGCACCGCATCGGGGGCCTCGCCCAGCCCGCGGGCCTCGACGAGCTGAGCGGCGGTCGGCTGACGCCCGGCGCACGCCCGCGGTGCACAATGGTCCACGGCACACCGTTCGAGTGAGGGGATCCAGATGAAGGTGACAGCAGCAGTCCTGCGGACCGGGAGCGGTCCGTTCACCATCGAAGAGCTCGACATGGCGGAGCCCTCCGCGGACGAGGTGCTGGTCCGGGTGGTCGCCGCCGGCATGTGCCACACGGACCTGCTCAGCCGAGACCTGCCGGACGCGTTCTTCGGCGGGCCGCAGGTCTACGGCCACGAGGGGGCGGGCGTGGTCGAAGCCGTGGGCAGCGCCGTGACGCACGTGGCACCCGGCGACCATGTGGTCCTGTCGTTCAACTCCTGCGGCACCTGCCCTGCCTGTGCCAAGGGGCGCCTCCCCCACTGCTTCGACTTCACCCTGCACAACATGTCGGGCGGACGTGCCGACGGCACCTCCGTGTTCACCGCCGCCCAGGGGGCGCGAGTGGGCTCGCACTTCTTCGGCCAGTCGTCGTTCGCCTCCCACACCATCGCCGCTGCGCAATCGGTGGTGAAGGTCGACCCGTCGCTCGACCTGACCAAGCTCGGGCCGCTCGGGTGCGGCATCCAGACGGGCGCGGGAGCCGTGATGAACACCCTCGCCGTCGAAGCCGGATCGAGCCTCGTCGTCACGGGCGCCGGGGCGCTCGGGCTCAGCGCCGTGATGGCCGCGAAGGCCGTGGGAGCCGGCACGATCATCGCCGTCGATCGCCACGTCAGCCGCCTCGAGCTGGCCAGTCGGTTCGGCGCGACCCACACCGTCAGCGGATCACCGCAGGAGATCACGGCGCAGATCATGGCGATCACCGGGCGCGGCGCCGACTACGCGTTCGACACCACGGGCAACGCCGCCGTGGTCCGCGCCAGCCATGACGCGCTCAACACGATCGGCACCCTGGCCCTCGCCGGCGTGGGTTTCGGCGACCTGAACCTCAACTTCATCTCCATGATCAGCGGACGGACGGTGACCGGTGTGATGGAGGGCGACTCCACCCCGCGTGACTTCATCCCTCACCTCGCCCGGCTCAACGCCGAGGGCGCGTTCCCGTACGACGAGCTCATCGCCACGTTCCCGATCGAGCAGATCAACGAGGCCGAAGCAGCCAGCACGAGCGGCGCGGTCATCAAGCCCGTGCTCACCTTCGGCTGACCCGTGCCGCTCGAACGCCGCCCTTTCGGCTCGACGGGGCATCAGTCGACTCGAGTCGTCCTCAGCGCAGAACTGGAGCGAATCTGAACGCCGATCACATCCCTGTGGCCCACACCCCGCCGGGCGGCTGGCACGGCGAGATGCCCGGGCCGTTCCTCGATGCATGCAGCGAGCCGCTCGCCGAGGGCATGCCCGACCTGCGCGGCACCTGGCGGGCGGTGAGCGTCGACGTGAACGGCTCCCCCGCCCCCGATCATCCTGCGAACCGCCATGTGGAGCGCATCGAGCAGTGCGGCGACCGCGTCGTGATCACCGCGGGCGGCATCGTCCACGACATGCGCGCCGACGGCAGCGTCGAGCGAGGTGTGCACGACGTCGCCGCGCTGGACCACACCACCCCGATCCACGTGGTGGCCAGTGTCGACGACGGTGTGCTCGTGCTCCGCCCGATCGGCCTCCCGGTCGAGATCACCCGGCGGCTCGACGGCGACCAGCTGGTGTGGGGCTACCTCGGCTTCACCGCTCGACTCGAGCGCGTCACTCCCTGATGAAGCCGGGGCTGCGCACCGCGCCCACATCGATCATCGCTGCCACGTCGGACACGTCGTAGCCGACCTCGCGCAGCACCTCCACGCTGTGCTCACCGAGTCGCGGCGCATGCCGGCGCACCGAGGCCGGGGTGCGGTCGAAGCGCACCGGGTTCGGGATGTGATGGTATGCGCCGACGTGCGGGTGCTCCTCCAGGGGTAGCTCCGCGACAAGGTCGTCGAGGGATCGCAGTGGACCGGCGGGGATGTCGTGGCGGGCGCAGAAGTCCACCCAGAACGCCGTCGTCCGCGTCGGGAGGATCTGCTCCACGACGGCGTAGAGCTCGGACGCGTGGCGCATCCGGGCTGTTGCGGTGAGGATCCGTGGATCGTCGACGAGGTCGGTTCGGCCACCCTCCACGAACAGCGCGTTGTAGTCCTTGGCCGCATAGGGCAGCACGGCGATCCACCCGTCGGCCGTGGCATAGGGACGGCGTTCGGGGATCAGGATGCGCGGGTACCCGGCCGGGCCGAGTTGCGGCTCGGGGATGGCGGCGGCACCGTGCTCGACCAGCGTGAACGAGCTGATGGCGTCGACCATCGGCGCCTCGACGAACTGCCCTTCCCCGGTGCGCTCACGATGGAAGAGCGCTGCGAGCACGGCGTAGACGATGGTGAGGCCGGACACCTTGTCGGCGATGAGGGTGGGCGCCAGCGCAGGCCGACCCGACTGGCGGGCGAACGCATCGGCCACACCCGTGGCCGCTTGGATGACGTCGTCGTAGGCCGGGGCGTTCCCGGAAGGGCCGTCGGACGGCCATCCGTGCGCCTGGCACATGATGATGTCGGGGCGCACCGCTCGGACCGCGCTGTAGTCGAGGCCCAGGCGGGCCAACGGTGCGGGCCGCAGGTTGGTGACGACCACGTCGCAGGTCGCCGCGATGCGCAGGAACGCCTCCCGGCCGGCAGGGTGCTTCAGGTCGAGGCAGCCGTTGCGCTTGTTGCGCAGGAGGTTGAGCGCAACGCCGGTGCGCCCGGGCTCGGGCCCCGGCCCCATGATCCGGTTGGTGTCACCCTTGGGATCCTCGACGCTGATCACCTCGGCACCGAGGTCGCCCAGGATCTGCGTGGCATAGGGGCCCATCACCACCGAGGTGAGGTCGAGCACGCGGATGCCGGCGAGGGCGCCGGGCGCCACGGGAGCGGTCATGTCGCGAGTCTGCCCGACCGACCCCGAGGTCACCGCTTCGGCGGCGGAGGCCGATCGAGGTAGGCGTCGACCAGGTCGATCAACCGGTCGCGCCCGAAGCTCTCCGCGTGGCCGCAGTGGAACGTGTCGGCCGGCAGTTCGCGCACCCGGGCGAGCGTCTCGCGGTACTGCTCGCGATCGGAGTGGTAGAGCCAGTCGTACAGTTCGCCGTCGTAGACCACGTCGCCGGTGAACAGTGTGCGGGTGGCCGCCTCGTACAGGCCGATCGAGCCGGGCGAATGGCCGGGTAGGTGCAGCACCTGCAGCACGCGGTCGCCCAGGTCGATCACATCGCCCTCGTCGACCAGCCGGGTGGCCGGGGCGGCAGGAACGTGCCACTGCAACTGGTCGAAGCCCGGTGCGGGTTCGGCCAGCACGACCGAGCACGTCGCCCACCCGCGCCAGACGGTGTTGTCGTCGGTGGGTGTGGCGAGGATGTGGGCCTCGGCGGGGTGCACCAGCCGCTCGTCGAACTGATAGTGGCCGCCCACATGGTCGAAGTGGCTGTGCGACGCGACTGCCAGCACCGGCCGCTCGCGCAACACAGCGATCTCGTCGCGTAACGGCCGCAACCCGAACCCGGTGTCGACCAGCACGTCGCGGTCGCGGCCACGTATGTGCCACATGTTGCAGCGGACGTCACCGTCGATGAACCGCTCGCGCACGCGGGTGATGCCGGCGGCGTAGGTGCGAGTCTCGAACCACGGGGTCGTCATGGAGGCCAATGCTGCCAGACGCGCCACCTCGCGGCGCCGCCTCGCGGTCACTCGTACAGGCGGCCGTCGCGCAACTCGAGCAGCATCAGCAACCAGCAGCAGCCGACGCACACGGCGCCGTGGCGCACACCCATGCGCAGCGCCCCGCCGGTGCCGCTGCGCCGGTGACGCCAGAAGAAGGTCATCGGTCGCTCGCACTCGGTCTGGCAGCGGTGCTTCGGGGCCGAGAACTGGTAACCACCTGCGGCCAGCAGCAACGCCGCCGTGAGCCAGCACGAGGCGCTGGCACCGGTGGGGCGAGGTGGTCGGCACCACCGTTGCCGCCGTCGGGGCACATGCCGCCTACAACGTGTGTGTCTACGAGTCGGCCGCCCTCGCCCGACTCGCTCGGCCGGTCGATGCCGTCGTCGACCTGCTGCGCAGCCACGACGAGGTGTGGTCGGTCCGGCACGGACGACTCGTCACCGGCGCCGACGCCGCCCGCCAGGTGCTCGGTCGACTTCGGCCCACCGGTCGCGGTGCGTCAGCATGGCGCCACACCGTCGACGACATCATCAACGACTTCGGCCTCGCGGCCTGACCTACGAAGGGACCCTCACCATGGACAGCGTGCGCGCTTACACCGTCGGCACGAACGACTCCGGCACCTGGACCCGCTCGATCACCACCATCGCAGCCGATGCGCTCGGCGAGGGTGATGTGCTCATCGAGGTCGAGTTCTCGGGCATCAACTACAAAGACGGTCTGGCGAGCACGGCGACCGGCAAGATCGCCCGCATCGACCCGCTCGTGCCCGGTGTCGATCTGGCAGGACGCGTGGTCGAGTCGAACGATCCGGCCGTCGCTCCGGGCAGCGACGTGATCGTCCACGCCTACGACCTCGGCGTCGCCCACCACGGAGGGTTCGCGACGCACGCCCGTGTGCCCGCAGGTTGGGTGGTGCCGATGCCCGCCGGCCTCGACGCGCGCACGGCGATGCTGGTCGGCACGGCAGGCTTCACCGCGGCGCAGTCCGTGGCCGCCCTCGAAGCCCATGGCCTGCGGCCCGGCGACGGCCCCGTGCTGGTCACCGGCGCCACCGGTGGTGTGGGCTCGATGGCCGTGGGGATGCTCGCCCGGCGCGGCCACCAGGTGGTGGCGAGCACCGGCAAGGCCGACGAGGCCGACTGGTTGCGCGACCTCGGCGCGGCGGACGTGATCGACCGGGCCGAGACCTCGGCCGAGTCAGCACGCCCGCTCGAGAAGGAGCGCTGGGCCGGGGCGGTCGACTGCGTCGGTGGCGCCACGCTCGCATACGCGCTGCGCACGGCGCGCTACGGGGCATCGGTCGCGGCGAGTGGGCTCACCGGTGGGGCAGGGCTGTCGACCACGGTCCTGCCGTTCATCCTCCGCGGCGTCAACCTGCTGGGCATCGACAGCGTCCAGATGCCCATCGACGACCGCCGCGCCCTGTGGCAGCGGATCGCCACCGATCTCAAGCCGTCGTGGCTCGACTCGCTGCCGACCGAGGTCGTCGGCCTCGAGGGCCTTGCGCCGCAACTCGACCGCATCCTTGCGGGCGGCATGCGCGGCAGAGTCCTCGTCGACCCGCGGGCCTGACGCGCCTCGGGCCGCTGCGCCGCGCGCAGCGACCCGAGTGCCTAGAGCTCAGTGGCGGGACGAGGGTCAGCCCTGCGCCGGGTCGAGCCAGATCCGGTCGACCCCGAAGAAGCCGCCCGAGTCCTCGCTGATCGATCCGTCGGGCAGCGCCGTCGGCGTGAGGCCCTGGACCTTCGGCGCATGGATCACGCCCCAGAGGGTCCACGAGCCGGGGAAGTTGTAGCACTCCTCCACCATTCGCCGGTTGACGTTCGCGGCGTACTCCTGGCGCTTGGCCGGGTCGGGCTCGCCACGAGCGGCGTCGAGGTTCTCGTCGATCACCGGGTCGC
This sequence comes from Ilumatobacteraceae bacterium, assembly GCA_036736065.1. Classification (GTDB taxonomy): domain Bacteria; phylum Actinomycetota; class Acidimicrobiia; order Acidimicrobiales; family Ilumatobacteraceae; genus VFMC01. Next base: position 2,885 of record DAINND010000006.1, on the reverse strand, counting down.
GCAGACGGGCGAAGTTGAGCGACAGGCTGCCGTCGGGCTGGGCGACCGAGCCGTGCCACCAGAGGTACTGGTTGTCGACGAGCGTGCCGCCGTGTTGACGCCAGGCGAACATCACGAAGTCGGGATCACCGAAGAGCGCCTTGGTGATGAACTGGTCCTGCGGGACCTGGACGATCTCGGTCTCGACCCCGATCTCTGCCCAGTAGCCCTGGAGCAGCTCGGCAGTCTGCGCGTTGATGTTCGACACCGTGGTGCCGTACTTCACCTGGATCGGGCCAGGGTTCTCGGCCGAGTACTCGTCGATCAGCGACTGGGCCAGCTCGAGGTCCTGGACCATCGGGTCGCCGTTGTCCTCGAGGTACCCCTCCTGGCCCGGCGAGAACAGGCCGTTGGCCGGCTGCAGGATGCCACCGCCGGTGAGGTCGATCCGCTCCTGCCGATCGCCCGCGGCGCGGAGCGCGCACCGGACCCGGCGGTCCTGCAGCGGACCGGGCTTGTCGAGGTCGATCATCGTGTAGCCGGTCTCCGTGAACCGGTCCTGCTCGACCATCGAGAAGTCACCTGCGAGCTCGCGGAAGTCGGCGATCACCACCGACGCAGAGGTCGCGAAGATGGCGATGTCGCTGCTCTTCAACGCCTCGCCAGCGGTCTCACTGTCCTCGATGACGCGGAACTCGACGCTGTCGAGGTACGGGAGCTCGTTGCCGTTGGCATCATTGCGCCAATAGTCCGGGTTACGGGTGACGACCAGCTTGTCGCGGGGTGCGTAGCTCTCGACGATGAACGGCCCGGTGCCGATCGGCTTGGTGGCGTCGGCCGTGCCGGCCTTCACCGCCTCGAGCCACGTGGGAGACGCCATGAACCCGAGCTGGCCGGCGAGGAACGCGGGCAGGGTGGCCCACGGCCGCGGCTTGGAGAGATCGCCCTTCTCGCCCGTGGCGATGGTGAAGGTCAGGTCGTCGACCACCTCGATGGCGAAGGTGTTGTCGGGGTTGCGTCCGAAGTCGGCGATCGCCGCGGCGGTGAGCAGGCTGCCGGCATGCTCCTGGAGGTTGTAGACGGCCGCCTCCGCGTCGAGCGGGGTTCCGTCGTGGAAGGTGATGCCCTCGCGCAGCGTGAAGGTCCACAGCGTGAAGTCCGCGTTGTGCTCGATCGTGTCGACCAGGTAGCCGACGAACTCGCCATCGGCGTTGCGCACCGTCAGCGTCTCGTAGAACGAGCCGGCGCGCACGTAGCAGTACTGGTCGCACTGGATGGCGGCCGGGGTCCACGGGTTGGTGACCTCGGACTCGCCGCTCACCCTCAGGGCGCCGCCGTAGACGGGATCGCCCGCTGCGACCGTGGTGTCAGGGGCTGCGGTCGTCTCCGGCGAGGGCGCCGTGGTCCCGGCGCCTCCGCCGGTCGTCTCGGTGACGGCAGTGGTGTCGGCACCGCCCCCGGTCTCGTCCCTCCTGCTGCACGCGCCGAGCACCAGGCCGGCGACGGCAACTCCTGCGACGACGACCCGCATCGTTCGCTGTCCACTGCGCTGCGTGCGCATGGTCACCCCTTCGTCGACGCCTCCGTCGGGTGCGGTCCGTCCGCTCCCCCTGCGTCGAGCGCAACGAGCATGGCACATCGGGGTCAGCCATATGATCGGCTCGACGACTCCGTCGGGGGGAATGATGAAGACTGCCATCACCGAGATGTTCGGCATCGATGTGCCGATCCTGGCGTTCAGCCACTGCCGCGACGTGATCGCCGCCGTGTGCCGGGCGGGAGGGATGGGTGTGCTCGGTGCCGCCGCGCACAGCGCTGAACAGCTCGAGATCGACCTCGCCTGGATCGAGCAGGAGGTGGGCGACCGCCCCTACGGGGTCGACCTCATCGTTCCTGCCAAGTACGCCGGCTCCGACCGCGGCGGGGCGACGCTCGACGAGGTCCGCCAGCTGATCCCCGCCGAGCACATCGCCTTCGTCGACGAGCTGCTCGACCGGTACGGGGTGCCCGAGCTGCCCGCCGACACTCGCCGGCGCACGGGCGAGCATCCCGACGGCGCCGTCCCGTTCAGCGCCAACCAGGCCGACCCGCTGCTCGAGATCGCCCTCGCCCACCGCTCGGCGCTGATCGTCAATGCGCTCGGTGCGCCTCCGGCCCACATGGTGGAGCGCGCCAGGGAGGAGGGACGCCGTGTCGGCGCGCTGGCCGGCAAGGCCCAGCACGCCGAGCGCCATGTCAACGCCGGCGTCGACGTGATCATCGCCCAGGGCGCCGAGGCCGGGGGCCACACCGGCGAGGTGGGCACGATGGTCCTGATCCCTGAGATCGTCGACGCTGTGGCCCCGGTGCCGGTGCTCGGCGCCGGCGGCATTGGTCGCGGACGGCAGATGGCCGCGGCGATGGCGCTCGGAGCGCAGGGTGTGTGGTGCGGCTCGGTGTGGCTCACCACCGAGGAGGCCGAGACGCACCCGACCGTGAAGCAGAAGTTCCTCGCCGCAACGTCATCGGACACGCTGCGGTCGCGGTCGCGCACGGGCAAGCCGGCGCGCCAACTGCGCTCGGCGTGGACCGACGAGTGGGACGACCCGGCCAACCCCGAGCCGCTCGGGATGCCGATGCAGCCGATCCTCGTCGGCGAGGCGCTCGCCCGCATCGACCGGGCCGCCCATCACGGAGGCTCGGGCGCCGAGCAGCTGAGCAACTACTTCGTCGGCCAGATCGTGGGCACGATGAACGCGGTCAAGCCGGCGGCCCAGGTGGTCTACGACATGATCGACGAGTTCATCGAGGCCGTGCAGGGACTGTCCCGCCAGCTCGACGGCTGACCCGATCGAACCCGGTCAGCCGCGCCTGGTCGAATCGGCGCCAGTCAGGCCGGGCCGGTGCACAATGAGCCGCGGGTCAGG
>DAINND010000005.1:0-23564 GCA_036736065.1 Ilumatobacteraceae bacterium | reverse complement strand
CCGCCGGGGCGTGCAAGCTGGTGACCGGCCACGAGTCGCTCGGCTACTTCGCCGACCGCTACGGCTGCGAACTGATCGGCGCCGTGATCCCCAGCCTGTCGTCGACCGCCGAGGCGTCGGCCAAGGAGCTCGCCGAGCTCCAGCGCCTGGCTGCCGAGGCCGGCGTCGGCGCCGTCTTCACCGAGGCCGGCACCCCGGCCGAGGTCGCGGAGCAGGTGGCGTCGGCCGTCGGTGTGCCGCTCATCGACCTCCCGTCGCACGACATGCCCGACAGCGGCGGCTACGAGGCCTTCCTCACGGACCTCGCCACGCGCATCGCCGACGCACTGGCGTGACGAACGCCCGACGGCACTGCGTAGTGTGACGCCGTGACCGGGCCCCTCCTCGACCCCTTCGTCGACAACCCATTCCTCGTCCGGTCGCTCCTCGCGGGTGTGCTCGTCGCCCTGGCCTGTGCCGTGGCGGGCACGTTCGTGGTGCTTCGGGGCCTCGCCTTCGTCGCCGATGCGCTCGCCCACGGGGTGCTCCCCGGCATCGCCATCGCAGTGCTCATCGGCGCGCCGACTGTCCTGGGCGCTGCCGCCGGGACCGTGGTGATGATGGGCGGGGTATCGGTCATCACCCGTCGCTCGAGGCTGTCGAGCGACACGGCGATCGGCCTGCTGTTCGCCGGGATGCTGGCCCTCGGCGTGATGATCACGTCCCGCTCGCAGACCTTCTTCGGTGACCTGACCCGCATCTTCACCGGCGAGATCCTCGGTGTCAGTGACACCGATCTCTGGTGGCAGCTCGGCGCACTCGGTGCCGTCTGCGCCACTGCATGGACATGCCGTCGACCCTTCTTGCTGCTGTCACTCGACCCCGACTTGGCGGCGACCTCGGGGTTCGCCGTCCGGCGCTACGAGAACCTGCTGCTGTTCGTGGTGGCCGTGGCGATCCTCAGCTCGTTCCAGACGGTCGGCACGCTGCTCGTGTTCGGCATGCTCGTCGCGCCGGCGTCGACGGCGGCGCTCGTGAGCCGACGCGTCGGCGTGATGATGCTGATCGCTGCGGTCATCGGCGCCCTGTCGGTGTACGTCGGCCTGTTGCTCAGCTACCACGCCGACCTCGCTGCAGGCGCGAGCGTCGTCGTGGTGAGCGTCGGGCTGTTCCTCGTCACCCTTGCCATCACCGAGGTGCGACGGTCGGCAGAGGTACGCCGCGAGCGGGCCGCATCACCTGCGCACGTGCACGAGCACGGAGGTGGGCATGGCCACCAGCACTGAACGCGCCGCACTCGAGCTCGACACGCTCTGCGTCGGCTACGACGGATACGCAGTGGTCGAGGACATCTCGCTCACGTTGCGGCCCGGCGGGCTGCTGTGCCTCATCGGCACCAACGGCTCGGGCAAGTCGACACTGCTCAAGACCCTTGCCGCGCTGCTCGAGCCGATCGCCGGAACGGTGCATGTGCTCGGCCGCGCGCCGGGTGAGCAGCCGGCTCGGGTCGGCTACCTGTCGCAGCACCCGGCGCGCTCGTTCACACTGCCCCTGCGCGCCGCAGACGTGGTGGCGATGGGGCGGTACGCCTCCCTGGGCCTGGTGCGTCGCCAGCGGCCCGACGACCGTCGGCGGTGCGCCGAAGCGATCGAGCGCATGGGTGTCGGCGAGTTCGCCGACCGACCGCTGATGGAGCTCTCCGGAGGTCAGCGACAGCGCGCCCACCTCGCCCAGGCGCTGGCCCGGGGTGCGGACCTGCTGCTCCTCGACGAGCCCACGGCCGGGCTCGATCCGGCGGGTCGCGAGACCTTCGCCGCAGCCGTGGCCGCCGAGCGGGCCCGAGGGTGCGCAGTGGTGATGAGCACCCACGACATCGACGACGCCGAGACCGCTGACCATGTGCTGCTGCTCGCAGGCCGCATCGTGGCCTCCGGCCCTCCGTCCGCAGTGCTCACTCCGGACAACCTCCGGGCCAGCTTCGGCGGCACCGGCCACCACTGACGGATGCCGCCGACGGCCACCGCTGACGGTCCTCGCCCGACGGTCCTAGCCTGACGGGGTGGAACCGCTGCCGACCCCTCCACCACCGGAGCCGGCCCCGCGACCGACGCTCGTGCGCCGCATCGTGTGGATCCCCATCGGTCTGGTCTGCGTCGGCATCGGTGGCATCGGCGTGGTGGTGCCCGGCCTCCCGTCGACGGGCTTCTTCGTGCTCGCGGCTGCCGCGTTCGCCCGGTCGTCCCCACGCCTCGAGGCCTGGTTGCTCGACCTGCCCGGTGTGGGCCCGCTCGTGCGCGACTACCGCGCCGGGCTCGGCATGCCGCGCGGCGCCAAGGTGACAGCGATCGCCATGATGCTGACGGCGGTCACCATCAGCGCCGTGGTCGTCGATCCGACGTGGTTGAAGGTGGTGATCGTCGCTGCCGGCGCCGTGGGGACCGTCGTCGTGTTGCGCGTGCCGACCAAGCAGCCCGCCGGTCCACCATCGACCGAGCGCTCGGAGCACGCCCCCGACGCGACCACCTGAGCGCCGACCCGACGTCTGGCCCGGCCGCCGCTGTCAGTGGTGTGCGGCTGCTGCGACGCCGCGGGTCATCGACGTGTACGTGTAGGGGTGGCCCTCGCGCCAGCGGTGCACCTCGACCCAGCGCAGCCCTGCTGCCTCGACGATCGACGGCACATGGCGGGTGAGGTGGCAACCGCCGGCGATGGCCTGCTGCAGCGGGTCGAGCCGGCGCTGCCAGCGCTGCACGCCGGGCGCGTCGTCGAGGCCGTGCTCGAGCACGTGCAGGGTGCCGCCGGGGCGCAGCACGCGGCGGATCTCGGCCAGCGCCTGCTCCACGTGGGGCACGGTGCACAGGGTGAACGTGCTCACGACGCAGTCCACGCTCGCTGCGCCGAGGGGCAGATGTTCCCCGTCGAGGCCGACCACCTCGACCGGGAACCGTGTGCGGGCGATGCGCTCGGTGGCCAGGTCGACGGCGCGCCCGGACGGCTCCACGGCGAGCACCCGCTCGACCTCGGGCGGGTAGTGCGCCAGGTTGGTGCCCGATCCGAAGCCGATCTCGAGCACGGTCCCGTGGGTGCGAGCCAGGGTGGCGCGTCGGTGTGGCGCGAAGCTCTTCGACCCGCAGATCTTGTCGAGCACCACGGGGAGCACCCGCTCCTCGTAGCGCTGCTTCAGGCTCATCGTCAGCCGCCGAGCAGTGCCGTGTAGGCCACGGCCACCTGGGCGGCGACGGCGGCGTTGTGGCGCACCAGCGCCAGGTTGGCGGCCAGGCTGCGGCCCTCGGTGCGCGCGACCACCTTGGCCAGCAGGAACGGGGTGACGTCCTGGCCGACGATGCCGAACGCGTCGAGCTCGGCGAGGGCCTCGTCGATCACCCGGCCGATCTCGTGGGCGGGGATCTCGTCGGCGACCGGGATCGGGTTGGCGATGCTCACCCCGGTCGTGAGGCCGAGCACGTCCCACGTCGCGTGCAGATGGGCGGCGATCGCCGCCGGGCTGTCGAGCCGGCGAGGGGCGGGGAAGCCCGAATGCCGCGAGTAGAACGACGGGAACTCGTCGCTGGCGTGGACGATCACCGGCACGCCGAGCGTCTCGAGCCGTTCGAGGGTGAGGCCGATGTCGAGGATGCTCTTCACCCCCGCCGACACCACGGCGACGGGCGTGCTGGCCAGCTCGGTGAGGTCGGCCGAGACGTCCATCGTGGTGGCCGCGCCACGGTGCACGCCGCCGATGCCGCCGGTGGCGAACACCTTGATGCCGGCCAGGGCGGCGAGGCGCATCGTCGCCGCCACGGTGGTGGCCCCGGTGCTGCCGGTCGCCACGAGCCACGGCAGGTCGCGGGTGGTGGCCTTCACCACGCCGTCGGCCGTGGCCAACTGCTCGAGCTGGGCGTCGTCGAGCCCGACGTGGCAGCGGCCCTCGAGCGCGGCGATCGTCGCCGGCACGGCGCCGTGGTCACGCACGATGCGCTCCACCTCGCGGGCCATCTCGACGTTGGTCGGGTAGGGCATGCCGTGGCTGATGATCGTGCTCTCGAGCGCCACCACGGGGCGGCCGGACCCCACGGCGTCGGCGACCTCGGGCGTCACGACCAGGGTCGGGCTCGATGTCATGCGCGCATCTTCGCGAGCTCGGCGACGATGATGTCGCGCACCCGCTCGCGCAGCTCGGCCACGTCGTCCAGTGTCAGGCCCTCGGTGCTGATCGGCTCGAGCACCCGCACCTCGGCATCGCTCACCCCGAGCCGCCAGTCACCCTTCACCAGGGCGGTGTCGGCGCCGTTCACCACCAGGGGCAGGATCGGCACCTGGGCCTCGATCGCCAGCCGGAACGCACCGTCCTTGAACGCCTTGACGTGGCCGTCCTTCGAACGGGTGCCCTCCGGGAAGACCATCACGCTGACCTTCTTCGACAGCCGGTCGTGCATGGACGCCATCGCCGCGATGATGCTGTCCTTCTGGCCGCGCACCAGGCGGATGTCACCCGCCATGCGCATCATCCAACCGACGCAGGGGATCTTCAGGATGCTCTCCTTCGACAGCCACTTCATCTCCCACGGCAGGTGCGAGATGAGCAGGATGTCGACGAAGCTCTGGTGGTTGGCGACGACCACATAGGGCCGCCGCGGGTCGGTGATCATGGTGCCCGAGGTGCGGAACGTCCACAGCGGGTTGAGCACCTGGTGCACCACGGTGAGCTTGCGGAACAGGTAGCCCGGCGCGTAGCGGCCCTTGTCGAACGGGTAGGTCACGAGCAGCGTGAGCGCGACCAGCGGGGTCCAGATGATGACCACGATGCCGAGCACCAGCCACGACCAGATCGACAGCACGGTGCGCGCCACGCCGTTGTCGAGCAGCCGATGGCGCCACGTGCGCGGCTGCTGCCACGGCTCGGGCGCATCGGGCGCGGTGGCGGCGGGGACGTCGTCGACTGGCACGTGCCCATCGTGGCATGTGCAGGGCTCCGGCCGCGACCCACCCACGGGGTGACTTCGCACGGCCACTGGTCCCTGGCGCCGGATAGGGTCGCGGCGATGACCGCGACCCCACCAGCCGCCCCGATGACACCGGAGCTGCGCGAGTTGTTCGACGCCGCCCGGGCGATCCAGCGCCGCGCCTACGCCCCCTACTCGAACTACCAGGTCGGAGCGGCCATCCGCGCTGCCAGCGGGGCCGTCTACGTGGGCTGCAACGTCGAGAACGCGGCCTACCCGCAGGGCTGCTGCGCCGAGGCGAGCGCGATCAGCGCGATGGTGGCTGCCGGCGAGCATCAGATCGTCGAAGTGCTCGTGGTGGCCGACGGGGAGCGCCTGGCGTCGTGCTGCGGCGGCTGCCGGCAGCGCATCCGCGAGTTCGCCGAGCTCGACACGCCCGTGCACACCTGCGGTCCCGAGGGCATCCGCCTCAGCCTCACCCTCGACCAGCTGCTCCCCTATTCGTTCGGCCCGTCGAACCTCGAGGGGTTCTGATGTCCGGCCTGCGCACCCCGGCGCTCACCGCCAAGTTGCAGGGCTTCGGCACGACGATCTTCGCCGAGATGAGCGCGCTCGCCGCCGCGACCGGCAGCGTCAACCTGGGCCAGGGCTTCCCGGACACCGACGGACCGCGCGAGGTGCTCGACGCCGCGATCGAGGCGATCAACACCGGCAACAACCAGTACCCGCCGGGGCCGGGCATCCCTGCGCTGCGTCAGGCGATCGCCGCCCACCAACAGCTGTTCTACGGGCTCTCGTACGACCCCGACAGCGAGGTGCTCGTCACCGCCGGCGCCACCGAGGCCCTCGCCGGTGCGCTGCTCGGCCTGCTCGACACCGGTGACGAGGTGGTCCTGTTCGAGCCGATGTACGACAGCTATCAGGCCTGCATCGCGCTCGCCGGTGCGGTGGCCCGTCCGGTCACCCTGCGCCCACCCGGCTACGGCTTCGACCCGGCCGAGCTGCGCGCCGCGATCACGCCGAAGACGAAGCTGCTGCTCGTCAACACGCCGCACAACCCGACCGGCAAGGTGCTCGACCGGGCCGAGATGCAGGCCATCGCCGACCTGGCCATCGAGTTCGACCTGACGGTGCTCACCGACGAGGTGTACGAGCACCTCGTGTTCGACGGCGCCGAGCACATCGCCATGGCCACGCTGCCCGGCATGCGCGACCGCACGCTCAGCGTCTCCTCCGGCGGCAAGACCTTCCACACCACCGGCTGGAAGATCGGTTGGCTGTGCGGCCCGGCCCACCTGGTCACCGCGGCGCGCACGGCCAAGCAGTTCCTCACCTTCGTCAACGGTGGGCCGTTCCAGTTCGGCATCGCCCGCGGCCTCGGCCTGCCGCGGTCGTTCTTCACCGACCTGGCCGCCGACCTGCAGGCCAAGCGCGACCGGCTGCTGCCCGGGCTCGAGGCAGCCGGCTTCGACGTCTACCCGACGTCGGGCACCTACTTCGTCACCGTCGACATCCGTCCGGTGCGGCCCGACGGTGATGGCATGGCCTTCTGCCGCGAGCTGCCCCATCGGTGCGGCGTGGTGGCCATCCCCAACGAGGTCTTCTACGCCAACCGCCACGAGGGACGGCATCTGGTGCGCTTCGCCTTCTGCAAGCGGCCCGAGGTGCTCGACGAGGCGGTCGTCCGCCTGAAGGGGCTCGCTGCATGAGCAATGTGAGCGACCACGCCGACCGGGTGCGGATCGCGGCGATCCAGCACGACATCGCCTGGTGCGACCGCGACGCCAACTTCGCCCGGCTGGCACCGTTGGTGGCCGGGGCGGCGGCCTCGGGCGCGCAGCTGGTGCTGCTCTCCGAGACGTTCTCCACCGGCTTCGCCACCGACCGCGACGACCTCGGCGAGCCGACCGGTGGCCCGTCGTCGCAGTTCCTCGCGGAGCAGGCTCGGCGCCACGGGGTCTGGGTCGGCGGCTCGTGCCCGGAGGTGGCGCCCGACGCGCCGGCTGACGCCCAGCGCCCGCACAACGTGTTCGTGCTGGCCGGCCCGAGCGGCGAGCAGCACCGCTACCGCAAGATCCACCCGTTCAGCTTCGGCGGCGAGGACAAGCACTTCCGGGCCGGCGACAGCTTCACCCAGGTCGAGGTGCTCGGCCTGCGGCTCAGCCTGTTCGTCTGCTACGACCTGCGCTTCGCCGACGAGTTCTGGCAGCTCGCGCCGACCACCGACGTCTACCTGGTGCCGGCCAACTGGCCCGAGGCGCGCCGCACCCACTGGATGAGCCTGCTCCAGGCCCGGGCGATCGAGAACCAGGCCTACGTGGTCGGCTGCAACCGGGTCGGCACGGGCGGCACGCTCGCCTACTCGGGCGACAGCCGCATCGTCGACCCGCTCGGCGAGCTGCTGGCCACGGCGGCGCACACCGAGAGCATCCTGCTCGCCGACGTGTCGGCCACCCACGTGGCGGCCGTGCGCGACCGGTTCCGCTTCCTCCAGGACCGTCGCTGACGGCTCACCTCCCTACCCGTGTCGAGTTGCGGCCGTGTGCGGGCCCGAAGTCGACACGCGCTGGTGGTGGGTGCGGCTCGAGTCGCCCGGCTCAGCCGAGGGGCAGGGCCAGGAGGCTGACGGTCTTCTTGCCGCCGTCGGTGTCCTGCTGGCCGACCTCGCGGAACCCGATCGAGTGGTGGAACTTCAGGCTCGCTTCGTTGTAGGGGCGGACGTTGACCTCGCAGGTGAGCAGCGGGAAGCGGCCCGTGAGCCTGCTGACGATCTCGGCGTAGAACGCACGCCCGATGCCGTACCGACGGAACCCCGGGTCGACGGCGATGCGGTCGAGGTAGACGAAGTCGTCATAGGTGCGGCTGAACCAGCCGTAGTTGAGGCTGCCGTAGTCGACCCCGGGCGCGAAGACGATGCAGAACCCGGCGAAGGCGCCGTCGACCTCGGCGGTGAGGGCCACCTCGGCCATGCCCACGAGCCGCTCGATCTCCGCCCGGTCGAGCTCGTTCAGCTCCGGGACGTTCGCGTTGTTGAGCGCGAGGGCGGCGTCGAGGTCGGTGGTCACGGTGTCACGGATCAGCACGACACGCGACCGTAGCCAGCCGTAGCCTGTGGTCATGTTCTGGCACAAGAAGACCCAGATGGTCGACCCCGCCGAGGCGCTGCCCGGCCGCACCGACCAGACCATGCCGGTGCCCGAGCGGCACTACGTGAACGGCGCCCCGCTCGTGGGCCCGTGGCCGGACGGCTACGAGACCGCCGTGTTCGGCATGGGCTGCTTCTGGGGCGCCGAGCGCAAGTTCTGGCAGACCCCCGGTGTGCACTCCACCGCCGTGGGCTACGCCGGTGGCTACACACCGAACCCCACCTACGAAGAGACCTGCAGCGGCCTCACCGGCCACACCGAGGTCGTGCTCGTCGTGTTCCACCCGGAGTCGATCAGCTACGACCAACTGCTGCGGGTCTTCTGGGAGAACCACGACCCCACCCAGGGCATGCGCCAGGGCAATGACGTCGGCACGCAATACCGCTCCGCCGTGTACGCCACGACCGAGGCCCAACTCAGCGCGGCGCTGGCCAGCAGGGACGTCTTCCAGGAGCGCCTGTCGGCTGCGGGCTACGGCACGATCACGACCGAGATCGCGATGGCCGGCGACTTCTTCTACGCCGAGCCCTACCACCAGCAGTACCTGGGCAAGAACCCCAACGGCTACTGCGGCATCGGTGGCACCGGGGTGAGCTGCCCCATCGGCATCGCCACCTGAGCCTGTCGGGCGGAGGAAGAGTCGATCGGGGCGGGCGTCGCGTCAGCCCCAGCCGTGGGCGCGGATCTCGTCGCCGTCGGCGTCCATCGGCCGTCCGGCCCAGCGCAACACGCCCGGCGTGGCGCTCAGCGTGGCGATCAACCCCTGCATGGGGTTGCCCTCGAGCTCGACGATCGCACCGCGCGCCGCGTAGTGCGGGTCGACGGCGATGTCGGCCATGTCGAGGACGGGGCCGATCGCAGCCTCGGCCGCGGTGAACGCCGCGACGACCTCGTCACGCGAGCGGGCCGCGCACCAGTCGCGCATGAGCGCCTCGAGGTCGTCGCGGTGGGCCATCCGGTCGGCTCCGGTGGTGAACCGCGGATCGTCACCGACCCCGCGCCGCTGGAGCCCCGTGTGCGCGACGCTGGCGCCGCTGGGCGTCACGGCAACCCCTTGCCCGCCGCGGCTGCGGTTGGCGCCGCGCGGCACCGGGTAGGGGAGCCCGGCGCCGAGCCGTGGCTGCAGCTGCCCGGTCAGGGCGTAGAGCGACACCAGCGGGCCCATCAGCTGGAAGATGCTCTCCAACAGGCTGACGTCGACCACCTGGCCGACACCGCTGTGCAGGGCGACCATCGTCGCGAACGCAGCGACGAGGCCGGTGACCTCGGCGGTGAGCGCGATCGGGGGCAGCAACGGCTGGCCGTCGGGCTCGCCGCTGATCGCGCTCAGCCCGCTCATCGCCTCGGCGATGGTCGCGAACCCGGCCCGGCTCGCGTACGGCCCGTCCTGGCCGAATCCGGTCACCCGGGTGATCACCAACCGTGGGTTGCGGGCGTGGAGCTCGGTCGGGCCGAGACCCATCCGCTCGAGCGTGCCGGGCCGGAAGTTCTCGACGAGGACGTCGGCCTCGCCGACGAGTCGCCAGAACACGTCGCGGTCCTCGTCGCGCTTCAGGTCGAGGGCGATGGTGCGCTTGTTGCGGTTGGTCAGCTTCCACCACATGCCGATGCCGTCGCGCGGGTCGCGCCAGGCGAGGTTGCGCAGCGTGTCACCGTGCTCGGGGTGCTCGACCTTGATGACGTCGGCGCCGAAGTCGGCGAGGTATCGCGCACAGTTCGGCCCGGCGAGCACCGAGGAGATGTCGAGCACCCTCAGCCCGGCCAATGGTGGCTCGCGTGGGTTGTCGCCGTTCGGCATCGGGTCGCCGCTCACCGCAGCCCGATCACGAGGCAACGGTCGTCGAGCGTGCCGAGGGCATAGGTCTCGTAGTCGACCCCGAAGTCGCTGTAGAGGTGCCGGCACCGCTCGCTCCAGGCCAGAGCGGCCGCCGAGCTGATGCGGTGGACCACCTGCATGATCCCGCCCTCGTAGACGCGGTACTCGGCCCAGGTGCCCGGGAAGTCCTTGACGCAGCCGACTTCGATGGTGGGCACGCCGTCGACGATGCGGCGCACGCGGTGGCGATGGGTGTGGCCGGCGGTGTAGGCCACGATCGACCGCCGACGGGTGATCACCTCGGTGAGCGCGTCGCTCGGATCGGGGTGGAGGCCGAAGTAGTCGTCACTGCGCCGGCCATCGCCCGAGGGGGTCCACTGCTGGTGGTGGCCCATCACCACGACGGGCCGGTCGGTCGCTGCGGCATGCGTGTCGAGCCAGTCGAGCTGCTCGGCGCTCAGCCAGCCCGTCGTCTTGCCCGGGATCGCCGTGTCCATCAGCGCCACGGCCGCTCCGGGCAGCTCGATCCACTGGTCACCGGCGTACTCCGTCTGGCCCTGGTAGCTGTCGTGGTTGCCACGCACCACGTGCAGGCGATCGCCGAAGCTGTCGCGGTAGCAGGCCTCGAACGCGGCCCACTCGTCGGGTCGGCCGTCGACGGAGAGGTCGCCCTTCACGAGCACGGCGGCGAGGTGGGCAGCGAGCATCTCGGCCACGGCGCCACGGTTCATCGTCTCGGGATAGGGGTCCTCGTCGGGCCCGACCCGCTGGATCGGGCCCTCGCGGTGGTCGTCGATGCGCCCGCACTCGAGCTCGCCGAAGTGCACGTCGTTCACCGTGCCGAACCGGCACAGCAGCGCCCCACCGGGCCGCGGCAGGGTGCGCACGCGGACGCCGCGCAGCTCGTACTCGTGGTCGGGCTCGAGACCGTCGAGTTGGTAGACGTCGAGGCCGTCGTGGGCGGTGACGAGGTCGTCGGCAACGGTGGTGATGTCCACGCCGACGACGGTACCGCTACGTCAGTCCGCCTTCACCACCACGCTGCCGACGATCTTGTCGTGCCAGGTCTGGCGCCGCGCGTCCCACAGCGCCCACAGGTAGCCGAGGCCGCAGAGCGCCACCGACACGATGTTGGCGAACAGCGTCCTGCCGAAGGCGCGGCCGGTGCCGATCGGCAGGCCGGAGTTGGCGTCGACGAGGCGGTTGCCGGTGAGCTTCATCCCCGGGGTTGCCCCCTTGCCGAGCCAACGCGCGTAGAGCCAGACGAGGACCGCGAACCCCACGATCAGCAGGGCGATGCCACCGAGCACCCAGCCGACCTGGATGGTGTCCTCGGTGCAGGTGACGGTGTCCGCCCCCTGCTCGCACTCCTCGAGACCCTTGAGCACCATGAGCACGCCGGGCAGGGTGAGTGGGAGGGTGATGAGCGCAATGAGCAGGTTGTCGATGAGCAAGCCCAGGAACCGGCTGATCACCCCGGCGGGTCGCCGCCCCGCAGGCATCGTCGCAGCCATCGTCAGCCCTTCACGACCACCGAGCTGATGACGAGGTCGTGCCACGTCTGACGCCGCTTGTCCCACAGCGCCCACAGGTAGCCGAGCGCGCAGATCTGGCCGGAGATGAACGTGGCGAACAGCATCCGTCCGAAGGCCCGCCCGGTGCCGACCGGGGCGCCCGTGTTCACGTCGACGAGGCGCAGGTTGAACATCTTCATCGCAGGTGTGGCGCCCTTGCCGAGCCAGCGGGCGTAGAGGTAGAGCACGACGAGGAGGCCGACGATCGACGCCAGGATGCCGACGATCAGCCAGCCTGCCTGGAGTTGGTCGCCCGTGCAGGAGATCTCGAAGTCGTCGGCCGACTCGATCGTGTCGCAGTTCTCGAACGCCTTGACGAAGCCGACCACTGCCACGGCAGCGAACGGCAGCGCCATCAGCAGCTGGATGAAGCCGTCGACGATCAGGCTCGCGAACCGGGCGCCGAGGCCACCGAGCTGGCCGCCGGCGACCGATGCGCCCTGTGCAGGCACGCCACCGGGGAAGCTCGGCGGCGGAGTGGGTGCACCGCCCATCGGCGGCGGAGGCGGCGGAGGCGGTGGCGTGATGAACGACATGACGCGAACACTACGCGTTGACGCGCTGAGGGCGGTTCACCCCCGATGCGCCGAGATCAGCCGACGACGACCTGAGTGCTGACGATCTTGTCGTGCCAGGTCTGCTTCTTCGGGTCCCAGATCATCCAGAAGAAGCCGAGGTAGCACACGAAGCTGGAGAGGATCTTGCACAACTGACGCACGAACACCTGCATCGGTGTGAGCAGAGCACCATTCGTGGCGCTCACCACCTGCACCTTGGCCACCTGCTGACCCCAGCTGTGACCAGCGGCGACCTTCTTGCAGTAGAGAACGATGAAGGCGACGGTTCCGCCGACGACGAGCAGGCCACCGATGAAGTCGAGGGCGTTGCTGTCACCGGCGCCGATCACGTAGCCGGGCAGCGTGAATGCTGCGCCGATCAGCCCGTCGACGAGGAAGGCGATGAGACGGCTGCCGAACGAGGCGAGCTGGCGCCCTCCGGGACCGGTTGCTGCGGCGAGCCCCCCTGACACGGGCGGCACGCCCCCGGGCGGCGGCGACATCGGCGGTGGCGGTGGCGGTGTGGTGCTCATGGGCACGAACACTAGGCGCGGCTGCGCAGCCCCCGTGACGGACGGTCAGCGAACGGGTCGGTCGCGGCGCAGCGGCAGTGGCGCAGCCCACCACCGGCCACTGAAGCGCCAGGTGGCATCACGGGCTCGCTGCTCGGTGGATGCCAGCACCACCGGTCGCGGCCACAGGGCCTCGACCGCGGCGACGATGGCGACGGCCTCGTCGTCGGTGGGCGGCGGGGTGATCTCGGTGCTCACAGCGGGACGTTGCCGTGCTTGCGGCGGGGCAGCTCTTCGCGCTTGGTGCGCAGCATGCGCAACCCGGCGACCACTTTCCGGCGGGTCTCGGCCGGGTCGATGACGTCGTCGACGTAGCCGCGCTCGGCCGCGTTGTAGGGGTTGGCGTACTTCTCGGTGTACTCGGCCACCAGCTCGGCGCGCCGTGCCACGGGGTCAGCGGCCTGCTGCAACTCGCGCCGGTAGACGATCTCGACCGCGCCCTGCGGGCCCATCACGGCCAGCTCAGCGGTGGGCCAGGCATAGGCCAGGTCGGCGCCGATCGACTTCGAGTTCATCACCACGTAGGCGCCGCCGTAGGCCTTGCGGGTGATGATCTGGATGCGCGGCACCGTGGCCTCGCAGTACGCGTAGAGCAGCTTCGCGCCGTGGCGGATGATGCCGCCGTACTCCTGGTCGACGCCGGGCAGGAAGCCGGGCACGTCGACGAAGGTGACGAGCGGGATGTTGAACGCGTCGCAGGTGCGCACGAAGCGCGCCGCCTTCTCGCTCGACTCGATGTCGAGCACGCCGGCGAGGACCATCGGCTGGTTGCCGACGATGCCCACCGGCTGGCCGTCGATGCGGCTGAAGCCGCAGACGATGCTCTTGGCCCAGCTGGGGAAGTACTCGAAGAACTCGCCGTCGTCGACCACCGAGGCGATGACCTTCTTCATGTCGTACGGCTGGTTGGGTGAGGCGGGCAGGATGGTGCGCAGGTCCTCGCACAGCCGCGCGGGGTCGTCGCCCGTGTCGAGCGGCGGCGGCTCGTCGAGGTTGTTCGACGGCAGGAACCCGAGCAGGTAGCGCACGTCGTCGAGACAGCTCTTCTCGTCGGGCGACACGAAGGTGGCGACACCGGACTTGCTGGCGTGGCTCTTCGCGCCACCGAGCTCTTCGAGGGTGACGTCTTCGCCGGTGACGGTCTTCACCACGTCCGGGCCGGTGATGAACATGTGGCTGGTCTCGTTGACCATGAAGATGAAGTCGGTCATCGCCGGGCTGTAGACGGCGCCTCCGGCGCACGGGCCGAGGATGACGCTGATCTGAGGGATGACCCCGCTCGACAGCACGTTGCGGTGGAAGATGCCGCCGTAGCTCGCCAGGCTGACGACACCCTCCTGGATGCGCGCCCCGGCGCCGGCGTTGAGCCCGACGACGGGCGCGCCGACTTTGAGCGCGAGGTCCATCAACTTGTGGATCTTCTCGGCGAACACCTCGCCGAGCGCGCCGCCGAACACGGTGAAGTCCTGGCTGAACACGAACACCTTGCGACCGTCGACGGTGCCCCAGCCGGTGATCACACCGTCGGTGTAGGGGCGCTCCTCGAGGCCCGCCGCGTGGGCGCGGTGGCGTGCCAGCAGGTCGAGCTCCTGGAAGCTGCCCGGGTCGAGCAGGTACTCGATGCGCTCGCGGGCGAGCAGTTTGCCCTTCTCGTGCTGGCGCTCGACGGCGCGGGGCGAGCCGGCGTGGTAGGCCTGCTCACGGCGTTGGCGCAGGTCGTCGAGCTTGGAGGCCATCACATCCTCGGTCATGAGGGGCAACGCTACCGCGGGTCCCCGGCACGGGTCCCATCCGTGCCCGGGCCACGTCCGGCGCTGGCACACTGGGCCGGTGCCACTGCCGCTGCGCCCGCCGGTCGCCCCGATGCTCGCCAAGGCCGCGGCGCGGATCCCCGTCGCGTCCCCTGGTTCGCCCGACCGCTGGCTGTACGAGCCGAAGTGGGACGGGTTCCGCTGCATCGTCTTCCGCGACGGGGAAGAGATCGAGCTGACCAGCCGCAACGAACGGCCCTTCACGCGCTACTTCCCTGAACTCCTCGGCCCGCTCGCCGCCTCGCTGCCCGAGCGCTGCGTGGTCGACGGTGAGATCGTCGTGCCCGCGCTCGATGGCCGTGGCCTCGACTTCGACGCCCTGCTGCAACGCATCCCCCCGGCTGCGTCGCGCGTGCAGCGCCTGGCTGCCGAGACACCGGCGTCGTTCGTGGCGTTCGACCTGCTGGCCCTCGGTGACGAGGTGCTGCTCGATCGACCGCTCGTCGATCGGCGGGCAGCGCTCGACGAGGCGCTCTCCGCCGCTCGCCCGCCGGTGCACCGCTGCCCGTCGACCACTGATGCGGCGGTGGCCGAGCGGTGGTTCGTCGAGTTCGAGGGGGCTGGGCTCGACGGCATCGTCGCCAAGCGCCTCGACGACCCCTACACGCCCGACCAGCGCACGTTGGTGAAGGTGAAGCATCTGCGCACCGCCGAGTGCGTGCTGGCCGGCTACCGGGTGCACAAGGACGGCACAGGCGTCGGCTCCCTGCTGCTCGGGCTGCACGACGATGCCGGCACGCTGCACCACGTGGGAGTGGCTGCCAACTTCACCGCCAAGCGTCGGGCCGAGCTGCTCGACGAGCTCGCTCCGCTGCGCGACGGCGCACTCGCGACGCACCCGTGGCGCGACTGGGCGATGGCCGAGGCCCATGAGTCGGCGCGGCTTCCCGGTGCGCAGAGCCGGTGGAGCGCCGGGAAGGACCTGTCGTGGGTGCCGCTGCGCGTCGAGCGGGTGGTCGAGGTCACGTTCGGGCAGTTGCAGGCCGGCCGCTTCCGTCACGGTGTGCAGTTCGTGCGCTGGCGCGACGATCGCGACCCGGCGAGCTGTCGCTACGACCAGCTCGATGTCGCCATGGCGCGGCCCTTCGCCGACATCGTCGGCACCGGCTGAGCGCGCTCAGCCGGTGAGCAGGGTGAAGCGCTTCTGAGCGGTCTTGTCGCCCGTCGGCGTGGTGGCGGTGACCGAGACGGTCCAGACACCGGGCACGAGGAGCGGCACCCCCTCGGCCTGGGGCAGCAGCACCTGGCCGGGCAGCGGCACCTCGGCCGGGATGCTCAGCACCACCGTCGACCCGGCGGAGTCGAGCGGCGGGATGAAGGTGACGACGAGGTTGGTGATGCCGCTGTCCGGAGCGTTCACGTCGACCAGCACGGCGTTGGGCCCGACGACACCGGTGATCGAGACCTCGAAGGACAGGTCACCGGCGACGACCTCGCCGGTGCTGTAGCCGTATTCGTCGGCGACGACCTCGGTGGTGAGGTTCGGCGGTGTGAGCGACACCAGCCATGCGCTGAGCGCCAGCACCACGATGCCGCCGATGGCTTCGATGCCGGTCGCGCGCCGCAGACGCGAGGCGAGGTTGTCGCTCAGCGAGCGCGCCGAGCTCATCTGCATGTTGACGAACTGCCGCGTGACCAGGCCGATGAAGACCATCGCCCCGACGACGATGGCCTTGAGCAGCAGGACCCGGCCGTGCCCGCTCGTGAACAGGGCGCCGCGGTCGAGGCGGAAGGTCTGCACCGCTCCGGTGAGGACGGTCGCGATGATCGCGGGGGTGGCGATGCGGCCGTAGCCGCGCAGGGCGAGCACGAGGTCCTCGTCACCGCCGCCCGCCAGGACGACGCGGGTGAGCAGCGCCAGGCCACCGATCCAGACGGCCATCGCCAGCACGTGGAGCACCGCCACGATCACCCCGACGGCGGCGAGGTCGCCCCCGGTCCGGGTGAAGCCGATGGTGGCGACGGCGAGGAGCGGCAGCGCCATGGCGGGCAGCTGCGTCGCCGGATCGATCGCCCGTTCCGGCCGCAGCGCCACCCAGCCGCACGCTGCGGTGAACGCCACCCGGGCGAGCGCGGCGATGCCCGTCGCCGAGTCGGTGAGGTCGGTCCACGTCGTGGGATTGAGCGCGGAGGCGAACGACCTGCCGGCGTTGTCAGAGGTGAGCATCGCCACCATCAGGAACGAGCTGACGAGCGCGACCGCCCAGGTCCAGCGGATGAAGCGCACCGTCAGGACGTACTCGACTCCTTCGGGCCAGGCGAGCGCGATCAGCACCATCGCCCCGAACAGCACGGCGAGGGAGCGCGTGCTGATCAGCCGCAGCAGGCCGAGCACGCTGCCGTTGCCATCGTCCTCGCCGACGCCGTCGCCGGTGGTGGGGGCGACCGTGGTGTCGACCGTCGGCGTCAGGGTGGTCGCCGTCGCGTCGACGGTGGTGGGCGCCACGGCGGTGTCGTTCGAGATGGTGAACGAGACCGTGACCGTGCCGTTCGGCGACCCGTCGGGCGCGCTCACCGTGACGGCAGCGGTGCAGTCACCCTTCGGCAACGGGTTGGGAACGGCGACGGTGAGCGAGAAGCCGTCGGGACCGACGCCCGGTAGGCCGACGCTGATCGGCGCCCCGTCGCAGGTGACGACGGCGCCGTTCGTGCCGCCGAGCGGCTCGGCGAAGGTGAACGACAGCGACGAGGGCGACGACGCCAGCGTCTCGCCCTCGGCCGGGCTCGACGCCACGAGGCTGTTCTCCGCATGGGCCGGCGCGACGGCGAACGGGCCGAGCAGCACCGCAGCCGCAGCGGCGAGCAGCGCCACGAGCCAGCGGCGACGCGGGGCGACGGAAGAGGTCAAGGCGGCCATGGGCTGCGCCAACGCTACCCAACTGCACGACCCGGGCGGGTGTCCGCGGGGACGCATCCGTCCGGTGCTCACCTGATCGGTAGGCTCGGGGGCGATGGCCACCCAGGCGCTGTACCGACGTTACCGACCTCGCCGGTTCAGCGAGATGCGCGGCCAGGACCACGTCGTGCGGGCGCTGCGCAACGCGGTGATCAACCACCGCGAGGGGCAGGCCTACCTGTTCTCCGGGCCGCGTGGGACGGGCAAGACCACCTCGGCGCGGATCCTGGCCAAGGTGCTCAACTGCGAGCGCCCCGTCGACGGTGAGCCGTGCTGCGAATGCGACTCGTGCCTGGCCGTGGAGCGCGGCACGAGCTACGACGTGCACGAGCTCGACGCCGCCAGCAACAACGGTGTCGACGCGATGCGCGACCTCATCGAGAAGGCGTCGCTCGGCACCCCCGGCCGCCACAAGGTGTACATCCTCGACGAGGTCCACATGCTCTCCAAGGCGGCGGAGGCGGCGCTGCTCAAGACCCTCGAGGAGCCGCCACCCCACGTGGTGTTCGTCCTGGCCACCACCGATCCGCAGAAGGTGAGCGACACGATCCGCAGCCGCACCCAGCACCTGCGGTTCCACCTGCTGCCGATGGACGAGCTCGAGGCCCACATCCGCTGGGTGGTCGCCGACGCCGGGCTGCAGGTCGGCGATGCTGCGATCCAGGCTGCTCTCGCCCAGGGAGGCGGATCGGCGCGCGACACGTTGAGCGCGCTCGAGCTGCTCGCCTCGACGGGCGACGACGAGATCGACGTGGTCGACCTCGGCGAGTTCGTCGAGGCGCTCATCGAGTTCGACCCGGGCCGTGCGCTCACCGCCGTCGCTCACGCTGTGCAGCACGGTCGCGACCCGCGGGCGCTCACCGACGACATCGTGCGCACGCTGCGCGACTGCTTCTTGTCGCTCATGGCGCCGGAGCTGGTGACGCTGCCCGAGGGCCAGGCTCACCTCGTCGCCGAGCGTGCGACCCGCCTCGGTGCGGCGCGCACGGTCCGGGCGATGGAGCGCCTCGGGGAGATCCTCGTCGAGATGCGCCACGCGCCCGACCCGCGCCTGCTCGTAGAGGTGGCGCTGGTGCAGCTCACCCACGAGCCGGCAGCCCACGACATCAGCTCGATCCTCGACCGCCTCGATCGGCTCGAGCGCGGCGCGGCTGACGGTGGTCCAGTGACGCCGCGGCCGGTCGCGCCGCCGCCGAGCGCAGTCGATCCGGCGACGGGCCGGGTGCCCCTCGGCGGCCGAGCGCGGGCTGCAGCGACTGCATCGGCCCGTCCTGCGCCGGCAGCGCCGCCCCCCTCTCGTGACGCCGCGGCCCCGGTTGCACCAGCCCCTGCTCGACCTGCTGCACAGCCCGAGGCCGACGCCGCTCCGGCTCCTGCGCCACAGCCGGCTCCGGCAGCTCCCGCCCCCGCCTCCGAGCCTGCGTCGGCGTCGGCGTCGGGCGGGCCCACGGCGACGGCCGAGCAGGCTGCGGCGCGCTGGGCGGCCGAGATCGTGCCGGCGCTCAAGCCGCTGGTGCGGGCCATCTACTCCGTGCCGAAGGTGGCGGGGGTGCGCGACGGCGAGCTGTTGATCGCTGCGCCGAACGAGACGCATCGCGCCAAGTGCGAGCAGCATCGCAGCGACGTCGAAGCGGCGATCGTCGCCGTGCTCGGCGCACGGGTGGGTGTGCAGTTCGTGGTCGAGGCCGCTGAGGACGAGCCCGCCGCAGCGTCGACGGCCGCCGCGTCGGCCGAGGCTGCCGAACGGGAGATCGATCTGCACGACCTCGTCGACGCGCCGCCGGAGACCGTGGTGACGCCGATCGACCGTCTCGCCCAAGCCTTCCCCGGCTCGGAACTGCTCGACGAGCGTCGCTGATGGCCACCTACACCACGCCGGTGCAGGTGCTCATCGACGAGCTCGGTCGCCTTCCCGGCATCGGCCCGAAGTCCGCGCAACGGATCGCCTTCCATCTGTTGAAGACCTCCGGTGACGAGGTGCCCCGGCTCGCACGGGCGCTGCTCGAGGCGAAGGCCAAGGTGCGTTTCTGCGATCGATGCTGGAACATCGCCGATGCCGAGCTGTGCCCGATCTGCGCCGATGAACGCCGCGACCCGACCACCGTCTGTGTGGTCGAGGAAGCCCGCGACATCGTCGCCATCGAGCGCACGGGCGAGTTCCGGGGCCGCTACCACGTGCTGCTCGGGGCGATGAACCCTCTCGAGGGGATCGGTCCGGAACAGCTCAAGGTGAAGGAGCTCTTCGCCCGGATCGAGCCCGAAGGCATCACCGAGGTGATCCTGTGCACCAACCCCAACACCGAGGGCGAGGTGACGGCCATGTACCTGGCGCGGATGCTCGGCCCGTTCGGGGTGCGGGTGACGCGCATCGCGAGCGGCCTCCCGGTCGGTGGCGACCTCGAGTACGCCGACGAGCTCACCCTCGGGCGGGCGCTCGAGGGTCGTCGCGACCTGTCCGCCTGAGGGGTCGTCGCGTCCGGCGGCACGGTGCGCAGGGGTGGGTGTGATCGGCGCGTCCGCGCCGGGTGGCTCCGGACGCGGAACGGGGTACCACTCCTGGACCTGGTAGCGGGCGGACGGGCCAGCTCCAGAGGTGGTACCCCGAACCTGTCGCCGGTCGGCCTCCGGGGGGTCGGCCAGCTATGTGTCGGTTATGTTACAAACATGACGAAATGATGTCAAGCATCATCACCGGACCCGGTGCTCGGGCCCCGGCTCGCCTGGCCTCAGACGGTGCGCACGAGCAGGGCGTCACCCTGGCCGCCACCGCCGCACAGCGCAGCTGCACCCATGCCGCCGCCACGGCGGCGCAGCTCGTGCAGCAGGGTGAGCGCGAGCCGGTTGCCGCTCATCCCGATCGGATGCCCGAGGGCGATCGCGCCGCCGTTGACGTTGACGATCTCGTCGCTGATGCCCAGGTCGGCCATCGAGGCGATGCCGACTGCGGCGAAGGCCTCGTTGATCTCGAACAGGTCGACGTCGCCCACCGTCTTGCCGACCCGGTCGAGCGCCTTCATGATCGCCCGGCTCGGCTGCTGGAGCAGTGAGGCGCTGTCGGGGCCGGCCACCATGCCGTAGCCCACCACCTGACCGAGCGGGGTGATGCCGCGCGCCTCGACGGCCCGCGCGCTCATCATCACCAGCGCCGACCCGCCGTCACTGATCTGCGAGGCATTGGCCGCGGTGATGGTGCCGTCCTTGTCGAAGGCCGGCTTCAACGTGGCGAGCGACTCCATCGTGGTGCCGGGACGCACGCCCTCGTCGGTCTCGACCAGGATCGGCTCACCCTTGCGCTGGGGGATGCTGACGGGCACGATCTCGTCGGCCAGGCGGCCCTCCTTGATCGCGTTGGCGGCGCGCTCGTTGCTCTTCATCGCCAGGTCGTCCTGCTGCTCGCGGGAGATGCTGCCAGCCGAGTAGCGCTCGGTGCCGAGGCCCATCAGGCAGGCGTCGAACGCGCACCACAGCCCGTCTTTGATGATCGCGTCGGCCAGCTCGGTGTTGCCGTAGCGGAACCCACCGCGGGCGCCGGCAGCGATGTATGGCGCATTGGTCATGCTCTCCATGCCGCCGGCGATCACGATGTCGGCCTCGCCGGCGGCGATCATCTGGTCGGCGAGGTAGATGGTGTTGAGGCCCGAGAGGCAGACCTTGTTGATGTTGACGCTCGGCACGCTCATGGGGATGCCGGCCTTGGCGGCTGCCTGGCGGCTCGGGACCTGGCCCTGGCCGGCCATCAGCACCTGGCCCATCAGCACGTGCTCGACCTCGTCGGGCGACACGCCGGCGCGCTGGAGAGCCGCGGCGATGGCGAACCCGCCGAGGTCGGCGGCGCTGAACGAGGCCAGGGCGCCGCTCATCTTGCCGATGGGGGTGCGGGCGCCGGCGACGATGTACGAACCAGCCATGGTGGGTCCTCCTCGGGATCAGACGGTCCGGCCAGCGTAGGCCGCTGCGCCGGCACGATCACAAGGCCGGTCGGCGGAGCGGTCGGTCGTTCGGGTCAGGCCTGCAGGCCGTCGACGCTGTCGAGCACCTCACCGGCATCGTTGTGGCTGTGGGTGAAGCCGCGGCGGCGCTCCTCGGCCACCGTCGACTCGCTGCGCAGGGCGACGATGTAGGCGCGCCGGTAGCTCGAGCTCGAGTGGTTGCCCCCCGATCCGTGGAGGACGCCTTCGTTGTGCACCGTGATGTCGCCCCGGCGGATCTCGACCGGGCGCAGCACGTCGTCGGGCCGCAGGTCGGTGACCAGGGTGTGGCTGGCCGAGCGGTCGCCGTGCAGGGGGCGGTGGGGCCGCACCGGCTCGCGGTGTGATCCCGGCAGGAACTGCATGCAGCCGTTCTCGATCGTCGAGTCGTCGACGGCGAGCCAGCACGTGGCCGTGCGCCGATCGTCGGTGTCGATCCAGTAGGCCTGGTCCTGGTGCCAGTGGAACACGGCATCGGGACGACCTGGTGACTTGGCGAGCAACTGGTCGAAGTCGATCACCATGCCCTCGCCGCACAGCTGCGCGGCGATCGACATGGCGCGGCGCTCGAACAGGTTGCCCTGCCAGGCGGGGTGGTAGCGACGGGGCAGCATCACGTTCACCACGGCGTAGCCGCGGGGGTCCGTGCCGTGCTCGCCCGTGGTCATGTCGTTGAAGTCCTTGCCCTCGACGGCGATCTCGCCGCGCAGGAAGCGCTCGTAGACGTCCTCGATCTCAGCCATCTCATCGGCCGACATGACGCCGTGCAGGTGCACGTAGCCATCGCGGTGGAACGCCTCGACCTCATCGGCGCTCACCACGTAGTGCTCGCCCGCGCGGCGCTCGGCGCCCGGGTCGCGCTCGGCTGCTGCACGGCCCGGTCCGGAGGCGGTGGTGGTCATGGCCGGAGACGTTAGCGATCCCGCGCGGCGCTGCGCCCCGTCACACGGTGCGGCACGTGCCGATCTCGATGGGTGTCGTCGCCGCAGCCCCGTAGCCCGTGGCGACGAGGCAGACGCGGGCCCCTGGCGCCGCCGCGAGGGGCACCGTCTCCGCGGCGATGCCGTGCAGCGCGCCGGCGCCCGGGATCGCGCCCGGCAGATCGGGCCGCGGGCTGCGCGCCAGGATCGGGTCGCTGGTGCGCGTCGGCCCGCCAGGGTTGGTGACCGTGACGCGCACGGTGATCGGCAGGTCGAACTCCGGGTCGAGCGCCCAGCCACTCACCTGCACGCCGGTCGAGCCGTCGCCGATGCGGGCGGCGCTGTCGAGCGCACCGAGCGGCGATGTGCCGGCAGGCCGCGGCGCGTCGACGCCGGCGAGCAGTGGCCACAGCGCCGTGGTCTCGTAGCCGAGCGCCCAGATCGCGATGCCGGACAGCCCGCCGGCGAGGGCTGCGTTGACGCGCTGCATCACGCTGAGCTCGTCGGGGAAGAACGCGGTCCGGGCGACGGTGCAGGTCACGAACGCGCCACCCGGGCTGAGCCGCAGCGCCCGGTCGAGACCCTGCTGGTCGACCGCCGGGCCCAACTGGTCGACATCGGTCGTCGGCGGCGTGTAAGGCGGCGGCGGGATGCTGTTGGGGCGCGGCCCGGTGAACGTCTCGGTATAGGTGAAGGTCATCTCCCCCGAGCTGTGGCGGGTCGGGACGACACCCTTGCTGGCGGCGAGTGCGGCGGCATGCTCCATCTGGACCGAGCTGGTCGTGAGGTTGACCCCGGTGGGGCAGGTGCCCGCCTGCACCCTGGCCCAGTTGCGGCCGTAGGTGGGCACGCCGAGCTGCACCTTGCGCAGCTCGGCGGCGGGCACCACCGAGCGCACGTAGGTGATCACGTCGTTCACCCAACTGATCGGGGCGATGGGCCCGGCGTTGGTGACGCTCCAGTCGTAGACCATGAGCCGCAGCCGGTCGATGTGCGGGAGTGTCTCCGGCCAGGCGTACACCCAGTAGCCACTGTTGCCGCGGTTCCAGATGGGCGGCACGGTCATCGCCAGCACCTTGCCCCTGGCGCGGAGCTTGGCGCCCAACTCCTGCACGAAGGCCGCCCAGTTGGGCCGGGTCGAGGTCCACGAGCTCCGTCCGTCGATGAACGCGAAGCCCTCGTAGTCGAGGTCGATGCCGTCGTAGTTGCGGGTGGTGACGAGGTTGACGATCGTGTCGACGTGCTGGGTGCGCGTGACCGGGTTGGCGAGGATGCCGGCCATCACCAACTTGGCCGTGCCGTCGGGGATAGGCGGCACGACGGGGGGCTTGCGGGCGCGCAGAGCGTTAACCGTGGCGGGCATGGTGGCATCGGAGCCGCAG